>JBEKYV010000369.1:0-4047 GCA_049510515.1 Solirubrobacteraceae bacterium
CCGGTCGCGATCGCGCTGCGCGCGCTGGAGCGCCTGCACCGCGGCACCACTGAATCGAGCCTCGATCTGTGGGTGCCGCCGGCTCCGCTCAACTGGCTGCTGCAGCGCCCGCTGGAGCTGGAGGCCGCGGCGATCGGGCGCGGGGGTCGGATCCCGGTCGGGCTCTCGCTGTTGGCAGTCCTGCGCTGAGCGGTGCCGGCCGCTCCCACCTGGTGCGCCCACCACCGCCGGTGGCGGGGTAGGAAGCCCCGCCCCCATGCAGGCTGTTACGCGCGGTCGCGCACGCGGACGAGCCCCAAAAGATTCCCCGGCTATCCCGCCGAAGGGTCCATGCGGAAGGTCCAGGCACGGTTGGCGATGAACGTGAACACCACCACGATCGCCGTCGCGCACGCCTGCCCGAGCAGCTTGCCGAGGTCGGCGTCGTGCACGAACATGAACACCAGCCCGAGGTTGGCCGCCAGGCCGCAGCCCTGCACCACGATCCAGCGCACCGGCGTCAGCGCGTCGCCCACGTGGCCGCGGAAGGTCCAGCTGCGGTTCCACAGAAAGCCGTTGACCATCCCCACCGCGTAGCCGATCGCCGACGCCGCGATGTACCACACCCCGAAGCCGTCGATCAACACCGCATACACGGCGAGAGCCAGCAGCGTGTTGGAGATCCCCACAACCCCAAACTTGACGAACTGCACTATCAGCGCCGGATTGAGCTTCGCCTTAGGGGCGTCCACTACCGTTGCCGTGTCCGTCGACGAAAGAAGAGGGACCCGGCTCGGCGGCCTTCGGCCGCCTGCGCCACCCTCTAAGCTCTCGATTGTCTCCTCAACACTTCCCACTCCCGCAACTTAAGCAGTTTTTCCAGCGCTCATGCCCGACTCCCCCCGCAACCCAACCCTGCTCAGCGTCGTCGCCCCCGTCTACAACGAGGAGGAGTTGGTGGAGCGCTTCGTGCGCCGCGCCTGCGCTGCCGTCGCCGACTACACATTCGAGCTGGTGCTGGTCAACGACGGCTCCTCCGACACCACCCCCGAGCTGCTCGACCGGATGGCCGCCGAGGACCCGCGCGTAAGGGTCATCCATCTCTCCCGCAACTTTGGGCACCAGGCGGCGCTCACCGCCGGGCTGGAGCACGCCGTCGGGGATGTGGTGGCGATGATCGACGCCGACCTGCAGGACCCGCCCGAGCTGATCCCCACGATGGTCGCCCGCTGGGAAGCCGGCGCCGACGTGGTGTACGCGGTGCGCAAGCAGCGCGAGGGCGAGACCGCCTTCAAGCTCGCCAGCGCCTCATGGTTCTACAAGCTGTTCGACAAGCTCGCCCAGGTCGACCTCGAGCCCAACTCCGGCGACTTCCGCCTGCTCGACCGCCGCGCGCTGGACGCGCTGCTGACGATGACCGAGCGCTCGCGCTTCCTGCGCGGCATGACCGTGTGGGTCGGCTTCACGCAAACCGCGGTGCCGTACGAGCGCGACGCCCGCCACGCCGGCGAGACCAAGTACACGCTGCGCAAGATGCTGCGCTTCTCGCTGGACGCGATCGCCTCCTTCTCGCACGTGCCGCTGCAGCTCGCCACCTACGTCGGGCTGCTCTCCGCCGGCCTCGCCTTCTTCGCGATCCCGGTCGTGATCGGCCTGCACTTCGCCGGCTCCTACCTGCCCGGCTTCGGCTCGCTGACGATCGCGATCCTGCTGCTCGGCGGCATCCAGCTGATCGCGCTCGGCGTGATCGGCGAGTACGTTGGGCGCATCTACGACGAGGTCAAGCACCGGCCGCTGTACATCGTGCGCGACGAGCGCAACCGCCCCACCGGCGCGCACGGCCCGCTGGCCCCGATCGCCCGCGCCGGGCTGCCGGCACAGGCATCCCAAGAGCGCATCGGCTGAGCCCGGCGGGTGGGCGCACGGATACGCAACGGCGGGCGTCATCGATAATGGACGGCATGGCCGACCCAACCGACGAGCCGCTCCCGCAGGAGGAGCTTTGAGCATGGAGCACCGCGAGGAGCGCATCCGCGTCGAGACGGCCCGCCACCGCATCGAAGGCTCGATCACGCTCGCCCGCGATGGCTACCGCAGCCGTGTCTCCGACGTGCTCAACGCCTCCGAGCGCGACTTCCTGACGCTCACCGGGGTGACAGTCCAACCGCTCGACGGCGGCCCGTCAGAGGATCACGCCTTTCTCGCGGTCGCCCGCCGCCACATCGTGTTCGCCGTCAGCCCCGTCGAGGAGCCCGCCGAGTAGCCGTCCCCCTTCGGCCGACTCGAATCGCTGGATATGCTGGCGCGTGCAGTTGTGTAATCGAGCATTTCGAGCCTGAAGGGGATTGCGGTGGAGACTGACCTGCTGGCGCGGGTATGCGCCGAACTGGAGCAGCGCATGGCTGAGCTGCGGCCATTGCTGGACGAGTACGCGCGCCTTTTGGAGGCTGCCGATACGCTCGCCTCGATCGAGGTCGCGCCTGCGCCGGTGGATGACATGCCCACACCAGAGCCGGAGCCCGCGCCGCCTGCGCCGCCTGCGCCGCCTGCGCCGCGCGAGCCGCGCATTCTGCCCGCGATGCCCTCGCTCCGCACCCACCCCGGACTGAGCGATCTACCTTCGCTGTCCACCGGGCCCGCCAAGCCCGCACCTGCCACGGTCGAGGCGCCGCCGGCTCTCCCCGAGCCGGTGGTTGAGGAGCTTGAGCCAGAGCCCGAGCCAAAGCGCAAGGCGGCCGCGCCGAGCGATGTGCGGCAGGCGATCGTCGCCGCACTGGAGCACGGATCGCATACGATCAGCGAGTTGGTGATGGTCACGGCGATGAGCACAGCGGAGATTCGCACCAACCTCAGCCAGCTCACGCGGCAGCGCAAGGTCACGCGGGTCAAGCGTCAGGGCGACGGCAAGAGCGCCTTCGCGCTGCCGGCATCCTCTGCACATATCTGACCAGCCCCCGGTGGCAAACGCGAGAGCCGCCGTATATTTGCTCGATGGCCACGCCCCCACCACCGGAGACGACGTTGCTGCCCGGGGCGCGGGCGCTGCTGGCGTTCCACGCGCGCGAGCTTCCGCAGCGCGATGACCTGTGCGGGGCCTTCTGCGGGGCGCTCGCGCTGCACGCCACCGGTCTCCAGCTGCCCACCGGCGAGCCGCTCGACCAGGACACAGTGGCGTTGGCGGCCGGCAGTGTCGTCTCGACCCAGCGGGACACCGGCAACCTGCCGCACGGCGAAACGGGGAGACGCGACTACCGGCTGGCGCTGCCGTTTGTCGACGATGCCACGGTGTCGGGCACCACGGCAGCAGGCGTGGTCGGCGCGATCGAGCGGCTGGCCGGGGGCGCGCTCGCGGCGATTCCCTACAGCGGTCCGTGGACGGCGCCTACGCTCGACGGCCTGTTCGAGCTCGTGGCCGCGCTGGAGCACCCGGTGGCGTTGATCGCCAATCTCGCCACCCACCACCTGTGGGGCGGGCGGGCACGCCTCGATCAGCTGCTGGACTACCTGTACGACGGCGCGCAGCCTGGCCCGCCGCCCGACTGGGACGTGGGGCACTTCGTGTGCGTGTTCGGCCGTGTCCGTGGCCCACGCGGCACCCTCTACGGGATCGCCGACACCTACCCCTCGCTGGGCAACGGCGGCGTGCACATGCAGCCCGGCGAGCGGCTTGCGGCGGCGATCGAGCGGCGTGACAAACCTGCTGGGGGTGTGGTGGTGGTGCTCTCCGCGGGAGATGCGTCACATGTGCGCGCGGGCGCGCGCAGGCTGGGGCTACACGAGAGCATCTGGGACAACGGGACCGGAACCCGGCAGATCCAGTTTCCAAGCCCGCTGGACGTCTTCTTCCCGAACAACCCCGACATGCGCGTGAGCTGGACCCCGCTGTTCTCGATCTACCGCTACGACCACCGCCCCTCCGGCGAGACGCGGAGCTCCCTCCTCTGGGGCGCCCTCACATGGCGGCGGGACGCCAGCCGGAGCCTCACAGAATTCCACCTGGGGCCGCTCATGGGCATGCACAGGCAGCCCGAGGGCCAGAACTGGAGCCTGTTAGGATTCGATTTTGGC
>JBEKYV010000037.1:0-13546 GCA_049510515.1 Solirubrobacteraceae bacterium
AGCAGGGCTACATCGAGAGCTGGTCGGTCGCCCCGGCCCCCGATGGCGCCACCGGTCAGGTGATAGAGATCCGTCTCAAGTACACCGCCGACCGCCGCTCGGCGATCGCGGGCCTCAAGCGCATCTCCCGGCCGGGTCAGCGCACCTACGTACAGGCCGGCGGGATCCCGAAGGTGCTGGGCGGGATGGGCACATCGATCGTCTCGACCTCGCGGGGCGTGATGACCGGCCACGACGCGCGCGCGGCGGGCGTCGGCGGCGAGGTTCTGGCGCAGGTCTGGTAGCGCAAGCGCGCGCGGTCGAAAGAGAAGAGAGAGAGCGGAGACCAACACACGATGTCCAGGATCGGAAGACAGCCAATCCCCGTGCCGAGCGGCGTGACCGTCGCGATCGAGCCGGAGACGGTGCGCGTGAGCGGGCCCAAAGGCGAGCTGCAGGAGCGCGTGCACCGCGACATCCAGGTCGTCCAGGACGGCGAGCAGTTGCTCGTCACTCGTCCCACCGACCGCGGCGAACATCGCGCGCTGCACGGCCTCACCCGCACGCTGGTTGCCAACATGGTGCAGGGCGTCACCGCGGGCTACGAAAAGCGCCTGGAGATCCAGGGCGTGGGTTATCGTGCGCAGTTGAAGGGCAAAGACCTCGAGCTGGCCGTCGGCTACTCCCATCCCGTACCTATCCTGGCGCCGAGCGGGATCGAATTCGAAGTGCCTCAGCCCACGAGGATCGTCGTAAAGGGCATCTCCAAGCAGCTGGTGGGAGAGACCGCTGCGATCATCCGCAAGCAGCGCCCGCCGGAGCCTTACAAGGGCAAGGGCATTCGCTACGAGGGCGAGTACGTCGCCCGCAAGGTGGGTAAGCGCGCATGAGCCTCCTGACCAATGGCGGTTGTGCCGCGAGCAGAATCGGCAGGCACGCATGAGCCTAATGACCAAGCCAGAGCGCAGGCTCAAGCGCCGCCGCCGCGTGCGCGCGAAGATCGCTGGCACTGCCACACGGCCGCGGATTTCCGTGTTCCGCTCCAACAAGGGCCTCTCCGCACAGGCGATCGACGACCTCTCCGGCCGCACGCTGGCGGCGGTCGACTGGTATGAGCCCGAGCTGCGGACGCTTGCGAAGGCGGAGCGCACCGCCCGCGAGGGCGCGCTGCTGGCGGAGCGCGTCAAAGCGGCAGGCGTCACCGAAGCGGTGTTCGACCGCGGCGGCTACCGCTATCACGGACACGTCAAGGAGTTCGCGGAAGCGCTGCGCGAGGCAGGCATCGTCGTCTAACGGCTACCCTCTCGACTCTAACCATGTCCACCATCCCCACAGATCGCTCCGTCAACGCCGCCGGCCTGGACCTCCAGGAGCGCGTCGTCGAGATCAACCGCGTCGCCAAGGTTGTCAAGGGCGGCAGGCGCTTCTCCTTCACCGCCCTGGTGGTGGTGGGCGACGAACGGGAAGTGGTGGGCGTCGGCTACGGCAAGGCGACCGAGGTGCCGCTGGCAATCCAGAAGGGTGTGGAGCGCGCCAAGAAGGACCTCTTCCGCGTCCCCAAGCATGGGAGCACGATCACCCACCAGACGACCGGGATCTTCGGCTCCGGCCGCGTGCTGCTGAAGCCTGCGGCTCCAGGTACCGGTGTGATCGCCGGCGGAGGCGTGCGCGCCGTGCTGGAGCTGGCGGGGATCCACGACATCCTCTCCAAGAGCCTCGGCACCCAGAACCCGATCAACCTCGTGAAGGCCACGATCACCGGCCTGCGTGGGCTCAACACTCCGGCGGAGGTTGCGCGTCTGCGCGGCCTGACGATCAACCAAGTGTTGGGCATCGCCGACAAGCCGCCGGAGGGCGAGACGCTGGAGGGAATTGCATCGGATGGCGCGCCTGCCGAGGAGGCGCCGGCTGCGGTCGAGCCGTCCGCCGAGGCGGCGAAGGAAGAGGCCGCGCCGTCCGCCGAGGCGAACCAGCCCGCGGCGGTGCCGGATGCCGAGACGGAGACATCGCCGAGCACTGAGTCGGCCGGGGAGACGCCGGCCTGATGGCTGCCATCACCGTCATCCAGCGCCGATCGAGCAACGGCTCGAACAAGCGCCAGCTGGACACGCTGCGCTCGTTGGGTCTGCGCAGGATCGGCCACACCGTGAAGGTCGACGACTCCCCCCAGGCGCGCGGGATGCTGCACGCGGTGCGCCACCTCGTGGAAGTGCAGGAGAAGGGCAAGTGAGCGAGCAGGAGCCCCGCATCGGCCTGCACAGCCTCGCTCCGGCCCCGGGAAGCCGCCGGCCGCGCAAGCGCGTGGGTCGCGGGGAAGGTTCGGGCACGGGCAAGACTGCCGGCAGAGGCCAGAAGGGGTACGGGTCGCGCTCGGGCGCCAAGAGCAGGGACCGTTTCGAGGGCGGGCAGATGCCGATCCATATGCGGATGCGCAAGCTCAGGGGCCCGCACATGAAGAAGTCGATGCCGTTCGAGCCGTTCCGCACCCACACGCAGCCGGTCAACATCGGCGACCTCGACGCGCGCTTCGAGGCGGGCGCGGAGGTCACGCTGGAGCTGATGCGCGGCAAGGGCCTCGGCACGCGCAAGGCGATTCCCGTGAAGGTGCTGGCGAAGGGCGAGCTGGGCAAGGCGCTGACGATCCACGCACACGCCTTCAGCGCCAGCGCGCGCGAGCGTATCGAGGCGGCCGGCGGCAGCTGCGTAGTGCTCGACGAGAAGGCAGCCGCCTAGCTCCACCTGCGCGCCGGGTAGAGGCTCACTCCCCCACGCGGTTGGGCCTCCGAAAGAATGTTCTTCCGACCGTAGACCACGGCGGGGCGGGACCCGAGCCGGGCCTCTTCTTTTCTGTCAGAATCGCCAGGCGATGCTCGCGACGATCCTAAACGCCTTCCAGGTGCCGGACATCAGGAAGAAGATCGGCTTCACGGCGGCGATGCTGCTGATCTACCGCCTGGGCTCGCACCTGCCGGTGCCCGGGGTCAACCTGACCGCGGTCAACAGCATCCAGAAGCAGTTGGGGGGCTCGAACATCCTCGGCCTGCTGAACCTCTTCTCGGGCGGGAGCCTCTCGCGAATCGCGATCTTCGCGCTGGGGATCATGCCGTACATCACCGCCTCGATCATCCTGCAGCTGCTGCAGGTGGTGGTGCCTTCGCTGGAGAAGCTCTCCAAGGAAGGCGAAGTGGGGCAGGCGCGGATCACGCAGTACACCCGCTACCTGACCGTGGGCCTGGCGTTCGCGCAGTCGGTGGGCTACGTCTTCCTGTTCCACTCGCTGCAGGCGAGCGCCGGGGAATCGGTCATCACGAAGTTCGACTTCCCGCACATCTTCCTGATCGTCGTCTGCCTGACGGCAGGCTGCGTGCTGCTGATGTGGATCGGCGAGCTGATCACCCAGAAAGGCATCAGCAACGGCATCTCGTTGCTGATCTTCGCCTCGATCGTCTCGCGCCTGCCGACTGGGATCCAGGCGTGGTGGACGACCCAGAACCAGGTGTTCAAGGTGATGATGCCGTTCCTCGTGCTGGTCGTGGTCGCGGCGGTCGTGTTCGTGATGGAGGGCCAGCGGCGAATCCCCGTGCAGTACGCCAAGCGCGTGATTGGGCGGCGGATGAGCGAGGGCGGCCAGACCTACCTGCCGCTGCGCGTGAACATGGCGGGGGTCATCCCGGTGATCTTCGCGGCCAGCATAATGGCCTTCCCGCCGACGATCGGGCAGCTGATCAAAACCCACACCGGCCAGGAAGTCTCTGACTTCTTCAACCCCAAAGGCTGGCACTACATCGTGGGGGAGTCGATCTTCATCATCATCTTCACGTACTTCTACACCGCGGTGACCTTCAACCCCGTGGACCAGGCGGACAACCTGAAGAAGTACGGCGGCTTCATCCCCGGCGTGCGCCCGGGGCGCCCAACGGCTGAATTTCTCGACCGCATCCTCGCCCGCCTGACGTTCCCCGGCGCCCTTTTCCTCGCGGCGGTCGCCGCGCTGCCGACGATCCTGTTCGACCGCACGCACGTCGAACTGCAGCTGGGGGGCACGTCGATCCTGATCGTGATCGGGGTCGCGCTGGAAACGATGAAGCAGCTGGAGGCCCAGCTGATGATGCGAAGTTACGAGGGGTTCTTGAAGTAGGGCCTGTGCGGGGGGAGGTCGGGAGGGGGGCCTGCCCCCTTCCCGCTTGAGAGATGAAGCAGCTGGAGGCGCAGCTGATGATGCGAAGTTACGAGGGGTTCCTCAAGTAGCGTAGGCTGAGGGGGAGTGGCAGAGCTGAACCTGATCCTGCTCGGCCCGCCAGGCGCGGGCAAGGGTACCCAGGCGGACCGCCTGCAGAGCGACTTCGCCCTGGCGCATATCTCCACGGGCGACATGCTGCGCGCCCAGGTGGCGGATGGCACCGAGCTGGGCAAGGAGGCCCAGCAGTACATGAACGCCGGCAAGCTGGTGCCAGACGAGGTGATCGTGGGCATGATCACAGCGCGGATCGGCACCGACGACGCCCGCGATGGCTTCCTGCTGGACGGCTTCCCGCGCAACGAGGCACAGGCACAGGCGCTCGGAGAGGCGCTCGACGGCCTGGAGCGGACGCTGACCGCGGCGTTGCTGATCGACGTCCCCGACCAGGAGGTGGTGCGCCGCCTCGCCGGCAGGAGGGTGTGCGTGAAGAACCCCGCCCACATCTACCACATGGAGTTCGACCCGCCCAAGCGCGAGGGTGTGTGCGATCAGGACGGCTCGCGGCTGATCCAGCGCGATGACGACAAGGAGGAGACGATCCGCACGCGCCTGGAGGTGTACCACGCCCAGACCAAGCCGCTGATCGGCTACTACGAGGAGCAGGGGCTGCTGCGCCGCTTCGACGGCAGCCGCAGCCCCAACGAGGTGCACGACCACATCCGCGCGACGCTGGCGACACTGCGCTTAGAGGACAAGCTCTAGCGCCGCGGTTTGAGGGCAGGCTCTAGATAACCTTGACTGCATGATCATCAAGAAGACCCCCGCGGAGATCGAGAAGATGGCGGCGGCGGGTGAGATCCTCGTGCAGACGCTGCAGCTGGTGGAGCGCATGATCCGCCCTGGCGTTCGCACCGAGGAGCTTGACACAGCCGCCGAGCGCTTCATCCGCTCGCACGGGGCGACCCCCACATTCAAGGGCTTTCGCGGCTTCCCCGGCTCGATCTGCGCCTCCCCCAACGCGATGGTGGTGCACGGCATCCCCGGGCGCTACCGCCTCGACCGAGGCGACATCATCTCGATCGACGTGGGCGTCACGCTCGATGGCTGGGTGGCGGACGCCGCGCGCACCTTCCCCGTCGGGGAGATCGGCGCCGTCGAGCAGAACCTCCTACGCGCCACCCGCGAGGCACTGTTCGCCGGGGTGGAGCAGTGCCGCGCCGGCGCCCGCATGGGTGATGTCTCGCACGCGATCGAGCGGGTGGCGCAGGACGCGGGCCTGTCGATCGTCCGCTCGCTGGTGGGGCACGGCGTGGGTCGCAGTATGCACGAGGACCCGCAGGTCCCCAACTACGGCCGGCCGGGCAAGGGGCCCTTGCTGGAAGAGGGGATGGTGCTGGCGATCGAGCCGATGACGACCGCTGGTCGTCCCGCTGTGCGCGTGGGGGGCGATGGGTGGGGGGTGTTCTCCCAGGACGACTCGCCGGCGGCGCACTTCGAGTTCACGGTCGCCGTCACCGCGGGCGGTCCGCGCGTGCTCACGCCGTGGCACTTGCTTGAGGGGGCAAGCGAGCAGTCGGCCAACGGCCATGCCGCCGCAGCCGCCCCGCCGGTGGGCGAGCAGGTCGCGAGCGCGGGGTAGCTGCTACTATCGACTGTCCGCGCGCACGCGAAAGCGTTCCGTGCTGCGAACTTATCCTCGACCAGGTAGCGGCGGCCGTCCCGGCAGCCAGAGCCCGGGCGGAGGACCAGCCGAAAGGGATCATGAAGGTACGACCGTCGGTGAAGCCGATGTGCGAAAAATGCAAGATCATCCGCCGCCACGGGGCGGTGCTGGTCATTTGCCAGAACAAGCGCCATAAGCAAAGGCAGGGCTAGGCGGTGGCACGCATCGCCGGGGTCAACCTGCCCCTCAACAAGCGCTCGGAGATCGGGCTGACCTATATCTTCGGGATCGGCCGCTCGACCGCCAACAAGCTGCTGAGCGAGGTGGGGGTGAGCCCCGATACATACGTGCGCGACCTCACCGAGGACGAGGTGTCGAAGCTGCGCGACGCGATCGACGCCGATCTCACGGTCGAGGGCGATCTGCGCAGGGAGCGCTCCCAGGACATCAAGCGCCTGCAGGAGATCGCCTGCTACCGCGGCCTGCGCCACCGCCGCGGCCTGCCCGTGAGGGGCCAGAAGACGAAGACCAACGCGCGCACCCGCAAGGGCCCCAAGCGGATGCAGGTCGCCGGCAAGAAGAAGGCCGGTAAGAAGTAGTGCACCGCACGCAGAGCACACCGCCGGCCGATGGCCGCGGCCAACTGGTTTCCATCCCTGGGGTTGGTCGCTGATGGCTGCCCCCAAACGCGTTCGCGGCAAACGCAAGCCCAAGAAGAACATCCCCGTGGGGCAGGCCCACATCAAGACGTCGTTCAACAACACGATCGTCTCGCTCACCGACGTGCAAGGCAACGTGATCGCCTGGGAGTCGGCCGGCGGCGCCGGCTTCAAGGGCTCGCGGAAGTCCACGCCATTCGCTGCCCAGGTGACCGCCGACGCCGCCGCGCGCAAGGGCCTCGAGCAGGGGCTGCAGAAGGTGGAGGTGTACGTCAAGGGTCCCGGAAGCGGCCGCGAGACCGCGATCCGCTCGCTCTCGGCGGCGGGCCTCGAAGTGACCGGCGTCAAGGACGTCACCCCGCAGGCCCACAACGGATGCCGCCCCCGCAAGCGGAGGCGTGTCTGATGGCGAGGGACACCAGCCCCCAGTGCAAGCAGTGCCGCCGCGAGGGACAGAAGCTGTTCCTCAAGGGTGAGCGCTGCCTGACCGACAAATGCGGCGTCGAGCGCCGCTCCTACCCGCCGGGCGAGCACGGCAGGGGCCGCCAGAAACAGAGCGAGTACAGGCTGCAGCTGCGCGAGAAGCAGAAGGCGCGCCGCTACTACGGGGTGCTGGAGAAGCAGTTCCACGGCTACTACGAGAAGGCTTCGCGCCAGCCGGGGATCACCGGCGAGAACCTGCTGGCGCTGCTGGAGTGCCGCTTCGACAACGTGCTGGTGCGCCTCGGCTTTGCGGCCTCCCGCCGCCAGGCGCGCCAGTTGATCCGCCACGGCCACTGGACGATCAACGGCAGGCGCGTGAACATCCCCAGCTACCAGGTGCGCCCCGGTGAGGTGATCGCGATCAAGGCCGACACCCCCGCGACGCAGGTAATCAGGGATGCGACGGAGCTCACCGGGCAGATCCCGGCGTGGCTGCAGGCCGATCACGAGTCGCTGACCGCGAAGGTGCTGCGCAGGCCGGAGCGGCGCGAGGTGGCGGCGCCGGTGCAGGAGCAGCTCATCGTCGAGCTGTACTCGAAGTAAGGGCCCGTGCAGGCGGGCTTGGAGAGTTTCACCGGCATTGCCCCCGCTCGCGCGGGAAAGATGCCTTGGAGCCGGCGCCCAATAGGCACCGGTCGAAGAGGGTGGCGCAGGCGGCCGGAGGTCGCCGAGCCGGGCCCCTCTTCTATTAGTCCCAAGAGGGTGGCGCAGGCGGCCGAAGGCTGCCGAGCCGGGCCCCTCTTCTATTAGTCAGAACACCACGACGTTAGGACGCTGATGCTCGACTTCCAAATCCCCCGGATCACAAGCGAGTCCGTGGAGCAGAACCGCGGCACCTTCACCATCGAGCCGCTCGACCGCGGGTTCGGCTACACCTTCGGGAACTCGCTGCGCCGCGTGCTGCTCTCATCGCTGGCGGGCGCCGCCGTCACCAGCGTGCGCATCGAGGGGGTGGCGCACGAGTTCTCGACGATTACCGGCGTCAAGGAGGACGTGACCGACATCGTGCTCAACCTCAAGGGGATCGTGTGCCGGATGCACTCCGACGCCTCCGAGGTGGAGGCCCCCCTGGTTGTCACCGGCCCCGGCGAGATCACCGCCAAGGACATCGACCTGCCGGCGGGCGTGGAGATCCTCAATCCCGACGTGCACGTGGCGACGCTGGAGAAAAAAACCAAGCTGGAGCTGTACATGACGATCGGCCGAGGCCGCGGGTATAGGCCGGCGGAGGAGAACAAGTCTCCCGACCAGCCGATCGGGGTGATCCCGATCGATTCGATCTTCTCCCCGGTGAGGCGCGTGGCGTACGCCGTGGAGCAGGCGCGCGTGGGGCAGAAGACCGACTTCGACAAGTTGACATTGGACATCGAGACCGACGGCTCGATCGAGCCGCAGGCGGCGCTTCGCGAGGCGGCGGAGCTGCTGATCTCACAGCTGGCGATCTTCACCGACGCCGACCGCATCCAGGAGCTGCGCGCCTCCCCCGGCGGGCAGCTGGATGGGCACGGTCTCGCGGTGGCGGGCGCCGGCGGCCAGGCGGCGTTGCAGGGCGAGGAGTGGGGCATCCTGATCGAGGAGCTGGAGCTGGGGGTGCGCTCCTACAACTGCCTCAAGCGCGCCGGCATCCAAACCGTGGGCGACCTGATCTCCAAGTCGGAGGCGGAGCTGAACGCGATCCCCAACTTCGGCAAGAAGTCGATCGACGAGGTGATCGAGACGCTCGAAGGGCGTGGGCTGCACCTGCGCCAGGACTGAAACGACCAGGGGCGGGATGCTGTGATGCGCCCCAAACCGACCCCAACCACTTCACAAAATGAAGGGTTGGGGTCCAAAAAGAACATGCGACACCCCCTGCCCAACCCCGCCTCCCCGCCGAGCCTGGCGACGACGGGAATGCAGGTGGCAACGGGCGCCAACGACCAATAGACTTCTCCCCACACACCATGCGACACCAAAAGACCCGCAACAAGCTCAGCCGCGACTCGGCGCACCGCAAGGCGCTGCTCATGAACCTCACCAAGGAGGTGCTGGAGCACGAGCGGATCAAGACGACCGAAGCGAAGGCGAAGGCCGTCAAGCCGGAGATCGAGAAACTGATCACGCTGGCAAAGCGCGACGACCTGCACAACCGCCGTCAAGCGCTGTCGGCACTGGCGCAGGACAAGTTCGCCGTGCACCGCCTGTTCGTCGAGGTCGCCCCCCGCTACGTCGACCGTCCCGGCGGCTACACCCGCATCCTCAAGCTCGGCCCACGCCGCTCGGACTCAACCGAGATGGTGTTCCTCGAGCTGGTGTAGGCTATTCACCAGGGTAGGGCCGGGCCGGCGAGCGTGCCGCTGGGATTGTGAGGGCACCACAGAGAGGGTCGAACGCGGGGGTGCGGGGATGCGAGTAGAAGCCGCAGTGCAGGGGTTTCCTCCGGCGAAGCGTGGCGATGCGACGCGAGGTCGCTGGCCGCAATCCAGGGTCGTGGCTCTGCTGGTGGGGGTCGTGGTGGCGTTTGGATGCGTGGTGGCGCCCCGAATGCCGTCCGGTGGAGTTGCGGGGCGCGCGCCCAGTGGAGCCGTGGGAGATGCGACCGGTAAGCCGGTGGGGCGCGCGACGACGGCACGGCACGCCCTGACGAGTTTGCCGCTGGCGGCGCAGGGCCCGGTCTCGGCCGCGCTGGGGAGCGACCAGCCGGCCTATCGCGTCGAGGCCCTGCGGGCCGTCAACCCCGCGCAGCGCCTGGGCGCCAGCTTCTCGCGCGGTGGTGTCACGGTTGTCTCGGGCAAGGCGCGCCTTGGCATAGCGCTCTCTGCCTACGGCTACGCAAATGCGCTCCAGCCGGTGGGTTTTGCGGCGCCTCGCGCAAACGCCAACCGTGTCACCTACAGCTATGCGGGCCTCACCGCGTGGTATTCCAACGGACCGCTCGGTCTCGAGCAGGGCTTCACGGTCACCCGCGCGCCGGCAGGTGGCGCCACGCGGCCGCTGGCCATCGCGCTCGCCGTCGCCGGCAACGTCACGCCCAAGCTCACCGAAGGCGGGCGCGGGCTCACCTTTGCGCGGGCCGGGCGCACGGTCCTGCGCTACGCGGCCCTGCAGGCCAGCGACGCGCGTGGGCGAGCGTTGCACAGCTGGCTTGCGCTGGAACGGGGTCGCATCGTGCTGCGGGTCGACACGGCGGGCGCGCGTTACCCGCTGCGGATCGACCCGTTGATCCAGCAGGGCGAAAAGCTCACCGGCGCGGGCGAAGTCGCCAGCGGCCGGTTCGGCTACAGCGTGGCGCTATCGGCAGACGGCAACACTGCGCTGATCGGCGCGCGCTACGCCATTCGGAACAACAATGAAGCTGGGGGGGCGTGGGTGTTCACGCGCACGGGGTCCACCTGGGCCCAGCAGGGCGGCAAGCTAAACGGCACCGGCCACGCAGGGGAAACCCTGTTCGACCACATCGGAGAAGGGGCATTCGGGTACAGCGTTGCGCTCTCCGCCGACGGCGACACCGCGCTGATCGGCGCCCCGGACGACAACGGCGGCGCGACCAACGAAGGCGGCGTGGGCGCGGTGTGGGTGTTCGCGCGCTCGGGGTCATCCTGGACCCAGCAGGGCGAAAAGCTCACCGGCACGGGCGAGACCGGAAAAGGCGAATTCGGCAAGAGCGTTGCGCTGTCGGCAGACGGCCACACCGCGATGATCGGTGGGCCCGCCGACAACGGTGGCGCGGGCGCGATCTGGGTGTTCGCGCGCTCGGGGTCCACCTGGAGTCAGCAGGGCGAAAAGCTCGTCGGCGACTGCGCCGGCGGTTGCGCCAACGAGGGCACGGGCGAGACTGGGGAAGGCGAATTCGGCTCCACCGTAGCGCTGTCCGAAGACGGCGACACCGCGCTGATCGGTGGGCCTGCCGACAATGGCGGCGCGGGCGCGGCGTGGGTGTTCGCGCGCTCGGGGTCCACCTGGAGCCAGCAGGGCGAGAAGCTCGTCGGCGACTGCACCGCCAGTTGCGTCAACGAGGGCACCGGCGAGACCGGAGGCGGCAAGTTCGCCACCAGCGTCGCGCTCGCCGAAGATGGCGACACAGCGCTGATCGGCGGGCCGGCTGACAATGGCGGCGCGGGCGCGGTGTGGGTTTTCACACGCTCGTCCGGGGCGTGGAGTCAGCAGGGGCAGAAGCTCACCGGCGGCGGCGCGAACGGGGAAGGCGAATTCGGCTACAGCGTCGCGCTGTCCGAAGACGGCAATACAGCGGTGATCGGCGGGCCCGAGGACGCCGCTGCCACAGGCGCCGTGTGGGTATACACACGCTCTGGCGGGGGGTGGAGTCAGCAGGCGCAGAAGCTCACCGGCGGCGAAGAGGGCAACAGCCAGTTCGGCGTGTACGTCGCGGTCTCAGCCGACGGCAACACCGCGCTGATCGGCGGCCCCGGCGACAACTACGACGCTGGGGCGGCGTGGGTGTTCACGCGCTCGAGCGGGGTGTGGAGCCAGCAGGGGCCGAAGCTCACCGGCAGGGGTGAGACCAGCGAAGACGGGTTCGGCGTGAGCGTGGCGCTCTCCGCCGACGGCGATACGGCGCTGATCGGCGCTCCGGGCGACGATGGCGGCCTATTCGGCAAGGGCGCGGCGTGGCTGTTCACGCGCTCGGACGGCGTCTGGGCCCAGCAGGGCGAAAAGCTCGTCGGCGACTGCTCCAGCGGTTGCGCCAACGAGGGCACGGGCGAGATCTACAACGCCTGGTTTGGCTACAACGTTGCGCTTTCCGCCGATGGCAACACTGCGCTGATCGGCGGCTTTCGCGACAACGACTGGCGCGGGGCCGCCTGGGTGTTCACGCGCTCCGGCTCCAGCTGGGCCCAGCAGGGCGAGAAGCTCGTGGGCGACTGCACCGCCAACTGCGCCAACGAGGGCACCGGGGAGGCCGGAGACGGCATGTTCGGCACGATGGTCGCGCTCTCCGCCGATGGCAACACGGCGCTGATCGGCGCCTGGAACGACGACAACGTGCTCGCCGGCAACGACCACTACAGCGGCGCGGGCGCGGCGTGGGTGTTCGCGCGCTCGGGGTCCACCTGGAGCCAGCAGGGCGAAAAGCTCGTCGGCGACTGCACCACCAGCTGCGCCCACGAGGGGACCGGCGAGACCGGAGAGGGCAAGTTCGGCACCAGTGTTGCGCTCTCCGCCGATGGCGACACCGCGATGATCGGCGGCTGGGACGACGACAACAGCAAGGGCGCGGCGTGGGTGTTCACGCGCTCGGACGAAGTCTGGGCTCAGCAGGGAGAAAAGCTCGTCGGCGACTGCGCCGGCGGCTGCGCCAACGAGGGCACCGGCGAGACCGGCGAAGGTAGGTTCGGCGTAACCGTGGCGCTGTCCGCCGACGGCAACACGGCGCTGATCGGCGGGCTCGACGACAACGGCACCAGGGGCGCGGTCTGGCTGTTCACCCGCTCGGGCTCCACCTGGACTCAGCAGGGCGAAAAGTTCACCGGCGGGGGCGAGGCCGGAGAAGGCGAATTCGGCACGAACGTCGCGCTCTCTGCTGACGGTGACACGGGGATGATCGGCGCCTGGCGCGACAACGGGTGCAGGGGCGCAGCCTGGGCCTTCGTCGACCTGCCCACCGCGGCGACGGGCGCCGCGACGGGTCTCGGCGAAGCCGGCGCGACTCTCAACGGGACCCTCGGGGCCGGAGGCTCGAGCTCGGCGTACTTCCAGTACGGGACGAGCACGGCCTACGGGTCCTCAACCGCCGCTCAGAGCATCGGCGTCTCCAGCGGACCGAGCCCGTTGACGGCCGCCGTCGGCGGCCTCGCGCCGGGGACGACCTATCACTTCCGGCTGGTCGCGGAAAACTCCGGTGGAGTGGTCTACGGCGCCGACCAGGCGTTCACGACCGAAGCGCGAGGTACGACCTCCACGAGCGAAACGACCACCACCCCGCCCGCCACTACGTCTTCGCCCGCTCCGCCTGCCATCACGTCCCCGTCGATACCAAGTCAGACGCCCTTGCCGCCCACGGTGGCGCACGCCCGCCAATCGGCGACGAGGTGGCGCGAGAGCAACCAGCTGGCCCGCATCAGTCGCACAAAGACACCGACCGGGACGATCTTCTCGTTCTCGCTCAGCGAGCCGGCTGCCGTGACCTTCAGCTTCAACCAGGTTCTGGGCAGCCATCGCCGGGTCAAGAGCGGGACGCTCCCCTTCGCCGGTCACAGCGCCACCAACACTGTGGCCTTCGCGGGCCGGATCTCGCGCGCCGACAAGCTCAAACCCGGGCGGTACGAAGTCGTCATCATCGCCACCAACTCTGCCGGCCAACGCTCCCAGCCGGTCGCGCTCAGCTTCACGATCGTGAAGTGACGCGCGGTGGGCGAAGCGCCGGCGAAGGGTGCGTAGCATTGCCCGGCGATGGTCACCAAGCTCACGCTCGAATACGACGGCGGCGAGTATGCCGGATGGGCGCGCCAGCCGGGGCTGCGCTCCGTGCAGGAGGAGATGGAGCGCGCGCTGCGCACGATCCTCGGCGAGCGCGGCACCGACGGTGAGCCGCTGGCGTTGACGGTGGCAGGGCGCACCGACCGCGGTGTGCATGCGTGGGCG
>JBEKYV010000370.1:0-4002 GCA_049510515.1 Solirubrobacteraceae bacterium
GGCATAGTCGGCATGGCAGAAGGCTGGCGCGCTTTCGCGCCGAGCGGCTGGGGAGGACCTGCGCCGGCCCCGAAACCGATGACCTAGAACTCAGCGTATATGGTCGCTGTTGCGCTTATGAGCAACGACCCGAGGGACCATCACATTGTCACGGCAGGCTACCTCCGTCGCTTCGCGCGCGCCGGCAAAGTGACGGTCCACAGGCGCGGCGAGGAGCCCGTCGACAAGGGAGTTCGCGCGGTTGCCTACGTGCGTGATTTCTGGCAGTCACCCGAGCTGGCAGAGCAGGTCGAGGCGAAACTCGGTAAGGGAGAGTCCGCCGCGCTCAAGATCTTGCGCCAATTCGAGACGCGCTGGCCGCTGGGCGGGCAGGACCGGCTGATCGTCGCCACGTTCCTCGCGATCCACATGGTGAGGCTGCCGGCCTTCGGGTGGTTCATGCGTCAGATCGGGGAGCGCGCGAACCGCGACGTGGTCGCCGAGAGCGCGGTCACCTACGACCTCGACGAGCAGCAGCAGGCCGTGATCGCCGATGAGTTCCGCCGAGAGATCCACCACGTGAGGGCCCTGCTACGCCAGCTGCCACGGATCGGGAGCTTTCTCTGCAGTATGCACTGGACCCTCCTCGAGGCCGAAGAGGATTGGTTCATCACGAGCGACCAGCCGGTCGTGCTGCTCCCCTACCAGCCGAGCCCCCACTCCCCAGCGTCGGCGGTCCCGCCGCTTGGGTTGGCCGCCACGCTCGAGGCACGGTTCACGCTCGACGCGCGTCACGCCCTCCTGTTGAGCTGGCACGACGACACCGACTCCCGTCTGTCGGTCATGCGCGACCAGGCCGCTTCGATCAACTGCGGGCTAGAGGCGCAGGCCCTACAGGAATGGTTCTCCCGTCCTGGTTCGAGGCCCCCGATCCTGTCGTCGCAGACTCTCCAGCGGAGGCTCTACCCGGTCTCTCTCGAGCTGCTGCCCGGGTACACGCTCGCCCGCGCCGCCGAATCAGACCGGCGCCGGAGAGCCGAGGCGATCGTCCTGGAAATGGTCGAGGGCCAGACTCCGGCCAGCGACGTGCGCTGGGTGGCGGTGGCCCCTGAGGGGGAATGACGGCTAACCCAGGTCTGTCCGCCGCCGCACGTCGAGGGCGCGGCTTGGGCGTAGGACTTACGTCGCGAGCGCGAGCGCCGGCTCACCCCACATCCGAGACCCGGGGCCGCGAGAAGCCTACGCCAAGAGCGATCCCTTCGACCGAAACAGGTTACCTGGAGGGCCGAGTGGTCGCGCAGGCCTGTTGGACGAGGACGGCCGGCGATGCGTCCTGCGGTTGAGACGCCGCTCCGCTGAAATACACAAATGGGTCAGCAACAATGTCGACCGGCAAGAATCGTCCCGGTCACAGTTGCGCATGGGAGTGCTCGGTACGATAGGGGTTTGTGCAAGATGCCGGCAGCCGTGGTGGCTCGCTAGGGTCAGCCGGTGGACCCTGAAGAGAAGATGGCCCGTGAGGGCGAGCTCGCCGAGAAGCTAGCTGCGTTCGGTCTTGAGCACGGGGCCGGGGCTACCGTCTGGCGTCGAGTGACCCTGGATGAGCTCACGCATCACGTGGAGGCCCGCGAGCAGTCCATGGCGGGGAACGGCACGAACGACACTTTCACCCAGTACCACGGCACAGCTCTCGTCGTCGTTGTCGCCGTCGACCAGATTCTGCGCTTCGAGCATCGTGTTCGCCAGCTCACTGGCGATGCAGCCCTCCAGAAGGCGCGGAAGGCATTCGACGACGAGGTTGGTGACTCAGCCAACTACATTCGTGACGTGGCCATGCATCTTGACGACTACGCGATCGGTATAGGAAACCGCCAGACTGGCAAGCAAGGCCCGGCCGTTACAGAGCGTTACGTTCGGCCACACGGTCTACTGGACTGATCTCAACGAGAGTTACATCAGCCTCGGCGGATACCAACTCAGCGTCGACCGCACAGCGCATGCCGCCGTGAAGCTGGCGGAGGTTGTCGAGCGGGTCCGGGACCGCTACCAGCGGCTCGCGATAAAGCGCTGGGTGGCTGCATCGAATGAGTTGACCGGGGAAGGTGATTAGGCCGCGACTGACGTTGACGAGCCGTAAAGGGGCGACCAGCTTTCGCGTGGAAAGCAGCACGGTCGCCGTGGCATGAGCAGCTATGGCCCTGGACGACACGAGTTGCCGGCGGCTCCACCGGTTGAGCACCCGTATCACTAACACCCAGGGCAGTCGCTGGGGTGGCGCAGCGATCGCTCGGAAGCCGACCCATCTCGGGAAGGGAGTCGTACGCTGGTGGAGCGTCCGGAACGTTGTTTACATCCGCTGACTGCGCTCCCACTTCACGAGCGGGCGCCCCACTTTCCTCATGAATCGGGCGCCCTGGAGATGGTAAAGCGCCGTCGGTACGAGACCAGACATAATCCAGACCGCGAGACCCACAGTCGAGACTCGCGAAAACGACTGCCCGTCGTGATTGCGTGCGGCAACGTAGAGCGCCAGAGGAGTGCCGACGAAAGAACGGGCGGCGAAGTAGCCGCGAACCTGGTAGCTCTCGTAAGAGTTGGTCGAGCAGAAGTTCGCTGCTTGCTCGCAGTTGTAGCCAAACAGGTCGTACAGGCCCTCCGGATGAGCTTTCACTAGGCGCTCAGCTCTCCGAACCGTTACGTCCCTCGGAATCTCATCAAAGCGCGGTACGCCCCACCAGGTGCGACCTCCGTGGGGCACGAGCTTCGCAGTTCCTCCGTTCTCGAATGTCGATAGCGGTACTGCGCCGACTGTCGCCTGGTGCTTTATCGCCGATCCTTCCACCGAACTGGACGACACGGGCGTCGTCGATGTAGATCCCGTGGTGGTAGTAGCCGACCGGCCCGAGCGGTCGCCAGACGCGAAGGTGGTCTCCCGTCGCGAACTTCGCTGCCGCAAGTTTGTACGTCACGCAGTCAGAGTAGAAACCAACGACGTGGCCACCTGTTCGAGACGCCGGCTCATATAGTGGCATTCGATGGTCACGCCGAAGACCACCACAAGAGCGACGCCCCGCTCCAGCAAGACCTGCTTGTTCTGTGGACGCGGCGGCAAGATGTCAAAGGAGCATCTTTGGCCGAGGTGGGCGCAGGCCGCGATTGCGCCCGACCAGCGCGGCAAGAAGATCCGCAACGCCCTACACGACGGACCGCCCGGTGAGCCGTACAAGGTCTGGAAGGCGCCGGTCTTCGAAGCGACCCTCAGGGGCGTCTGCGTTGCGTGCAACCGCGGTTGGATGAGCAAGATCGAGGCTGCCGCCAAGCCGTTCGCGCTGCCGCTGATGCTTGGCCGCTCGATTGCGCTCGCCCCTGAGACGCAGCGCAAGCTGGCTCTCTGGCCGTATCTCAAGTGCTCGATCTTTCAGGCCGTGGAGCGGGACACGAGAATCAAGGAAGCGTGGGCGAAGGCATATCCGGTCTTCTACAGCACCCAAGCCTCCGGGCAGCTACCGCCGATCGCCAGCGTATTCATGGCGCGGCACATCGGAACTCTCGTCGGCCAGTACCAGCACCGGCTGCTCGGATCGCCGGATCGGCCAGCGGCGTTCATCCAAACGTTCACGACAGGCGAGCTCACATTGCAGGTCGTTCGCAGCTACCTTGGCCACCCTGTCCTCGAAGTGGACCGTGACCCGCGCGTAGCCGGCCGCGACCGCCGGATCTGGCCAGTCACCGGGATGTTCACCTGGCCGCCAGGCGACGCGTTGACCGACGCTGAACTGGCAATCTACCGTCGAAATCCTCCGCGAGCCCTTGCTCGACGCCGAGCAGGCCGCGACCCTGCTGGGGATTCCCCGATCCTCGGTATACGCCTACGCCAAGCGCGGAGAGCTGCCGCACGTCAAGATCGGACGGCACCTGAAGTTCATCCGCGGCGACCTGGAGCGTGCGTTGGGCGAGCGGCGGGTCGGCTTCTAGCCGCTGACCCCGGCAAGCTCCGCGCTCGACCCCTCGGCGAACGCCGCC
>JBEKYV010000371.1:0-3995 GCA_049510515.1 Solirubrobacteraceae bacterium
TGTTGCATGCCTCGGTGACGGCAGTGTTGATGTCGATCAGATCGCTGGGGTCGAGCGCGAGCGCGTCGGCGACCCCCGTCAGCACCTCCCGTACGAGCATCACGTTCTCGGGCCGGCTGGCCACTCGCAGATGGACATTGGCTCGCTCGAGCATCAGCGGTGGGACGCCCGTTGTGGTCGATCGCCGATCGATCGAGCGCTCGTCGGAGCCGCGCAGGCCCACAGCATCTCGATCGATCGAGCGCTCGTCGAAGCCGCGCAGGCGCAAGGCATCTCGCTCGACCGACCGCAGTTGACGACGATATCCGTGCGCGAGCAAATGTCGCCTCCCCGCGATCAACCTACTGCCGCTCGCCGGTAAGGGAACGCAGCTCCTCCAGCGAGCGGCGCAGCAGGCGCGAGACCTGCATCTGCGAGATGCCTGTGCGGGCTGCGATCTCGGTCTGGGTGAGATCCTCGACGAAGCGCATGTGCAGGATGCGACGCTCGCGCGCGGGGATGCGATCGAGCACCGGGGTGATGGTGGCGTCCAGCTCGACGAGCTCGTAGCGGTCGTCGTCCTCCCCCACGGAGTCGCCATAGTTGATCGCCGTCTCGTCCTGCTCTCCCGGGCGGGGCGCATCCAGCGACAGCGTCTTGTATCCCTGCATGGCGACCAGCGCGTCGATCACCTCCTCAGCGCCGAGCTCCAGGTAGACGGCGAGCTGGTTGACCGTCGGGGCGCGGCCGTGCTCGTTGGCGAACGCCTCCTGGGCGTCGCGCACCTTCAGCGCACGCTCCTGTGCACCGCGGGGCACGTGTATCGACCAGCCGGCGTCACGGAAGTGGCGGCGCATCTCGCCGAGCATCGTCGGAATCGCAAACGACTGGAAGGGTCGGCACCGGGAGGGGTCGAAGCGGTCGAGCGCCTTCAGCAACCCAAGTGAGGCGACCTGTTGCAGATCCTCGTAGGGCTCGGAGGAGCGCATGTAGCGCCGCGCCAAGCGGTTGGCGAGTGGCAGGTAGCGCCGCACCAACGCCTCGCGAGCGGACTCGTCACCGTGCCGCTGCCAACGGGCAAACAGCTTCCCCTCGTCGTCCCGCTCGGGGAGCGTGGGTGTGGGGGATGGAAATGTCGCGATTGAACTCATCGTTCTCCTCCCTCGTTGCTCCCTGCGGCTGGTGCCCCAAGGAGTCTTGGCAAAGAGTTGTCGTTGGCGGTCACAGGGTGGATACCCCGATCGCCAAGAGTTATGCGCCTGGTGGCTGGATTGTCATAACACCATGGCACACCCGCGAGTGCGCAGAGCCCTATTCTGCAGCGCCCTATTTCTGCAGCGCCCTTGCGCCCTATTCGTAGGGCTCGCGCTCGATCACGCGATCGCGCACGACCCGGCCCCGGCGCGGGCTCCAAGCGAGCATGTAGAAAAGCGACAGGATCAGCCCCAGGACCCCGACGATCATCAGGATCAAGCCCACGGTTGTCAGCGAGACCCCTGAGACGGTGGCGGTCACCGCGTAGCGCAGAATCGCGCCCACGGCGATTAGAGGGCAATTGGTCCTGGCGATGCGTCATCCGGTGCCGGTGCGACCCCGGGATCGTGGATCCAGGTTTATCCTGGCGCCTTCCGTCCCTGCCCCACCACGAACGACGCCACCACCACGATGAACATAGACCCACCGCTACACTTCGACATCGGCTTGGTGGGCGTAGCTCAGCTGGTAGAGCTCCGGGTTGTGGTCCCGGCGGCCGGGGGTTCGAGTCCCCTCGCTCACCCCTTAAGGCTGGTCAGGCAACGCGCACACGGTCACACCCTGATACATCGTGACTCGATAAACGCCGCTGAGATCGTCGGCGGGACCTGCCTGAAGAAGTGCTTTGTGGACGTACAGGTTCTCCGAGGATCTCGACTTCACCGTGTGCGACGGCGTCCGCTGGAGCCCGACGATCTGCTGCCGGCTCTCATGGAGATGCTCGATCTGCTACGCGCTCGAACTGTCGGCAGCGCTTCCTGTACTGTGAGCACTGGCGGGGGAACCAGCTCGACGCCGTCCGAGCGGCGAAAGAACTCGATCTCATAGCCCGGCGGCTTGCCTGTCACGCCGTGCCGCCATTCGACTCCCCTCGCTCAGCGCCGGGGTCGCAGAGCCACCCCGCAGATCACCCCGGGCGCGGCGCCCTTGCCGCTGCGAGCACCTGCGCCGTGACGTCGGTACCCTGGCGCTTGGCGGCGCTCCAGCCGCGGCCCATCGTGAGCTGATCCGGCGGGATCGGCGGGCCCTCGATGACCGTGAGACGGGCCTGGCGAGGATCCCAGCGGAGGTCGCCCAGGTCGAACATGCGGTCGGCCGCCCACGGCTCGAGGATCGCGCTCTGCAGCTCCGCGGCGCCCATGTTGAAGTGGCAGAGGTTGCGCGGGAAGTGGCGCAGCTCCACGTGGTAGATGTGCACGGGGTCCGAGGGCGTGGGTGGCGGGGCCGCAGCCTGCGGTGGAGTCGACGCTGGTGGGGCCGGCGGGGGCTGCGGGACCGGGACTGCGGGTGGTGGGGCCGGCGCCGGTTGACCACCCGGCGCCGGTTGACCACCCGGCGCCTGCTGATGCTCCGCGCCCCCGGCGCTCGACCCCAGCGCCACCACCGCATCGATCTCCACCTGCGCCCCACGCGGCAGACCCGCCACCCCGATCGTCACGCGGGCCGGTGGGTCGGCAGGGAAATACTCGGCGCACACCTCGTTGACTTCGGCGAACTGGCCGAGGTTGGTCATGTAGATCGTCACCCTCACCGCCTGGTCGAGCGTGGTGCCGGCCGCCGTGCACACCGCGCGCAGGTTCTCCAAGCAGCGGCGCGCCTGCTCGCCCGCGCTCACCCCCACCAGCTCGCCGCTCTCCGGGTCGAGGGGGATCTGCCCGGAGCAGAACAGCAGCTCGCCGGACGCCTTCACCGCGTGGCTGTAGGGGCCGATCGCGGCCGGCGCACCGGGGGCCGTCACCGTCTGGCGGCGCTCGTCCATGGGCTGACCCTACAACGCCGTTCCAGCGCGCGCACGCACGGAACCGGCGCACCGCGCTGTCCGATCCGGTAGATTCCAATTGGTGCGACTCTCCGTCAGGAAGCTCGCCGTCGCGTTCCTGGCGGCCTCCACCGCTGCCGCGTGTGTCGTGGCGGGTGCTTTGCCCGCGCTCGCGGGGGCGGCCGTGTCGAGCATCCCTTTCGTTCCGTGCAAGGAAAGCACCCAGCTCGCGTGCGCGCACCTGACCGTGCCGCTTGACCCCAGCGGGGTCACGCCTGGGGCGATCACGCTGGCTATTCGCCGCCGCCTTGCGCCGGTTGGTGAAGCCCACTCTGCGGTGATCGCGCTGGCGGGCGGGCCGGGGCAGTCGGCGATTCCCTTCTCTGAACAGTTCACTGAACTGTTGGGGCCGATCCTCGACACTCGCGATTTGGTTGTGTTTGACCAGCGTGGGACCGGCTACTCGCACCCGCTGGCCTGCCACGGCTTCGAACAGCCGGGGGCCTACCACGGTGGGGGGCAGCTGCTGAAAGCCTGCGCCGAACAGATCGGGCCGGAACGGGCCTTCTATACCTCTGAGGACTCCGTTGCCGACATCGAGGCGCTACGTAAGGCGCTGGGCTACGAAAAGCTGGTGCTGTGGGGGACTTCGTACGGCACCAAGGTGGCGGAGGAGTATGCGCAGCGCTACCCCGAACACGTCGAAGCGCTGGTGCTCGACTCGGTTGTGCCGCCGACCGGGCCCGATCCTCTGGACCTCACGACCTTCCAGGCGATCCCGCGGATCTTGCGCCAGCTGTGCGCGTATGGGCAGTGCGCACGGATTACCCCCAACCCGGTGGGCGACCTCTCGCGGCTGGTGAGGCGCATGGGTGGCGGGGTTGTTCGTGGGCGCTACGTCGGGCCGCACGGCCACGCCGTCCCGATTCCGATCACGGCCAACGAGCTGCTCGACGTTTTGCTGGCGGGCGACTTCGATCCTCTCCTGCGGGCCGAATTCCCG
>JBEKYV010000372.1:0-5064 GCA_049510515.1 Solirubrobacteraceae bacterium
TGGCGGGCCAGCCCATGCCGCTTGCGCGGAGAGCCCCGGCAGCGCTACACCCCCTCCGGCGTGGGGCCCCCAACCATCTCCGCCTCGCTCAGGATCTCCTCCACCTGTGCCATCGCATCCTCGTCGAGGTGCACCTCCGCGGCGGGCGCCGCGCCCTCGATGTGCGCCGGACGGCGGGCGCCGACGATCGCCACGTGCACGGCCGGGTTGGCGAGCGTCCACGCGATCGCCAGCTGCGCGACGGTAATGTCGAGCTCTCGCGCCAGCTCCTGCAGGCGCTCGACGATCCTCAGGTTGCGCTGGTAGGAGTCGCCGCTGAACAGATCGCTGCCCGCGCGCCAGTCGTCGTGCGCGAGGTGGGTCTCGGGCGTGAAGTGCCCGCTCAACAGGCCATGCGCGAGCGGGCCGTAGATCAGCACGCCGATGTGGCGCTCGCGGCAGTAGGGCAGCACCGCCTGCTCGATCTCGCGGCGCAGCATGTGGTAGGGCGGCTGCAGCGTCTCCAACCTGCGCGTGACTTCGAACTCGGCGATCTGCAGGGCGTCGTAGTTGGAGGCCCCCACGTGACGCACCTTGCCCTCGTCCACCAGCTCTTGGAGCGCTGCCGCCGTCTCGGCGAACGGCGTGTGTGGGTCGGGCCAGTGCACCTGGTAGATGTCGATGTAGTCGGTGCCGAGATGGCGCAGGCTCTCCTCCACGCCTTTGCGCAGCCACGCGGGGCTGGAGTCGCGCAACAGCTCCCCGGCCTGCTGGCGCAGGCCACCCTTGGTGGCGATCACCACCTGCTCGCGTGGCACTCCTTCGAGCGCGCGTGCGAGCAGTTTCTCGGAGGCGCCCCACCCGTAGCCCTGGGCGGTGTCGAAGAAGTTGATGCCCAGCTCCCGCGCGCGTCCGACGGTCGCCGCGGCCTCGTCGCGGTCGATCTGGCCCCACTCCCCCCCGAACTGCCACGTTCCCAGGCAGATGCGCGAGACCTCCAGGTCGGTGCGCCCCAGCTTGATCGTCTCCATGTGGCCTCCTCGTTTCGCGGTTGGCGCGTCACGCGTCTTCCATACGTTTGCCACCCATGTGTGGCTCGCGGGCGATTGCCTTCCGGGCTGTTTACCCGTGGGCGGCGCGGCGAATTCGTGTGGTGGTGCTAGAAAGAGAATATGAGCGATACGCCGCAGGTCAACTCAGAGCAGAAGCAGACCGGCGCCTACACCTGCGCGGGCTGTGGAGCGGAGCTGTTTGGGTCCGACACCAAGTTCGACTCCGGCACCGGCTGGCCCTCGTTCACCGAGCCGGCGGTCGCCGAGGCGGTGGAGCTGAGGCCCGACAACAGCCTCTTCATGCGCCGCACCGAGGTGCGTTGCCGCTGCTGCGGGGGACACCTCGGGCACGTCTTCGACGACGGGCCCGGCCCCACCGGCCAGCGCTACTGCATCAACTCCGCCGCGCTCGCCTTCAAAGCCGGAGAGTAGCCGGGGGGCTACGCACACGACCGGACGCCTTCAAGGCTCGGCTTCATGCCGGTAGCCTTCTCGATCCGATGATCATGATGGACCAGTCCCGGCGGCTCTCCGAGCCGCTGCGGTGGGGCCGGCGCGAGCGCACCGTCGTCGCCGTGCTGCTCGCCTGCGTCGCGCTCGCCGCGGCCGGTCTCGGCGCCTACGCTCTGACCAGTGGCGCGCCCGCGCGCAAGGACTGCATCGAAGTGACCTTCGCCTCTACGCTCGGCGGTGCCACCGAGCACGCCTGTGGAGAGCAGGCCCGCACGGTGTGCGCCACGCCGGGGGCGTTCAAAAGCGTCGCCGAAGAGCTGCGCGCCGCCTGTGTGCGGGCCGGCTTCCCCTTCGACCCGCGACGCTGAGCACCCTCGGCGACCCCGGCCCGATGGCCTGCGTGCGAGCGGGCAGTGCCGCTTGAACGCATCGCACCGACGGCCCGCGGCCGGACGGGGCTGGTGTCCGATCGGCGGGGTGACGGCGATCATCCGGGTGCTGCACCGCCAGGCTGCGACTGGCCGACACCAAGGCCGGCTCTCCTCGGCGCGTCTATACAAATGTCGAAAGACCTCCCCGAAGTGTTGGCCACGGTGTCCCTGGCGAGCGCCCTGCAAGACGGATTTCATAGGAAATCGCAATTGGCGCACTTCGCCCGGGGGCGGGGAGGCGCTGTCAATCGATCCACAACGACAGGGAATGGAGGCACATGACCTGGCTGTCATACCCAAGTTGGCTGAACGCAGGAGACAACGCCTGGCAGATGACCGCCGCCACGTTCGTCGGGCTGATGAGCTTGCCCGGCCTGGCGGTTCTGTACGGCGGCGTGATGCAGAAGCGCTGGTCGGTCAACAGCATGATGCTCACGTTCGTCGCGTTCTGCGTGACGCTCATCGTGTGGTGCCTGTGGGCGTTCAAGATGGGCTTCGGCACCCCGGTCGGAAGCGGGCACGGCTTCTTCGAATCGTTCCTGGGCAAGCCAGGCAGCGTGCTCAGCCACACCGGTGAGGAGGCTCAGGCGCTGATTCCGTCGGTCACCGAAGGCCCGCCGTTCCACTTCCCAGAGGCGTCGCTGGTGTATTTCCAGTTCGTGTTCGCCGCGATCACCCCGATCCTGGCGCTCGGCTCGGTGCTGGGGCGGGTCAACTTCAAGGCGTGGATTCCTTACGTGGCGCTGTGGATCACGTTTGTGTATACGGTCAACGCGTTCCTGCTGTGGGGCGGCGGCTACTTCGCCTTCCACGGCGCTCTCGACTACTCCGGCGGTTACGTCATCCACCTCTCCGCGGGGGTCTCAGGATTCGTGTTTGCGTGGGTGATCGGGCCGCGATTGCAGCGAGATCGCGAGGTCGACGCGCCCAACAACCTGCTGATGCTGGCGTGTGGCGCCGGGTTGCTGTGGCTGGGCTGGAACGGCTTCAACGGCGGGGACTCCTACTACGCCGGCGCCGACGCCTCGGCGGCGGTGCTCAACACCAACCTCGCCACCGCGGTGGCGATGATGGTGTGGATCGCGTGGGACTACATCTACCGCGACAAGCCTTCGATGATCGGCGCGATCAACGGCATGATCACCGGCCTGGTGGGGATTACGCCATCGGCTGGGTTCGTCAACGGGTGGGGTGCGATCATCGTCGGCGCAGTCGATGCGACGATCGTGTGGATGGCGATCCGCTATCTCAGCCGAGTACGCCCATTCCGCAACGTGGACGACACCCTGGGGGTGATCTATACACATGGGATAGCCGGGCTGGCAGGTGGCTTGATGGTGGGGTTGCTGGCCGATCCGGCGGTGGTCGAGTACATCGGCGTGCACGGTGCCTCCAACCTGCCGGGCAAAGAGGGTCTGCTGCTGGGCGGCGGCTGGACGCTGTTGCGCTGGCAGGCCGAGGCCGGTGCGTGGGTGATCGTGTACACCGCGATCGTGACGTTCATCATCCTCAAGGTCGTGGGGCTGGTGTTCCCGCTGCGACTCTCCGACGAGGAACTGGAGATCGGCGATCACGCGATCCACGGCAACGAGGTGTACCCCTCGGATGTGCCCACACTTGGGGGTCCGCATCCGCCTGCGTGGCAGCCGACGCCGGCTGCGGTGGGCGGAGCGACGTAGGGCAAGGTCGTCTCCGGCGGAGCGCGCCATCCTCTGGGCGCGACTTCGTCACGACGCGATGCACTGCGGCCCCGCTTTGGCGGGGCCGCAGTTGTTATGGCGTGTGCATACACTGCGGCTGGGTATCAACCGCTTGCGACACCGGCCCGCTTCGGCGGGCCGCGCCGTTTCTTCATGGCGGAAGCGATCAACCGGTCGCGGCGAGTCCCACCGGGCAGCTGACCCCGGTGCCACCCAGCCCGCAGTAGCCGCCGGGGTTCTTGGCGAGATACTGCTGGTGGTAGGACTCGGCGTAGTAGAACGGGTGCGCCGGTGGGCCTTCGATCAGCTCGGTGGCGATCTCCCCGTGCCCGGCGGCGCTCAGCATCCGCTGGTAGGTCTCCTTCGAGGCCGCTGCCTGCGTGCGCTGGGCCTCGCTCTGCCACACGATCGCCGAGCGGTACTGCGTACCCACGTCGGCTCCCTGGCGCATCTGCTGGGTCGGGTCGTGGCCCTCCCAGAACAGCTTCAGCATCTCCTCGTAGCTGGTCGCTGTCGGGTCGAACACAACCAGCACGACCTCCGCGTGGCCGGTGCGCCCCGAGCACACCTCCTCGTAGGTGGGGTTGGGCGTGATGCCGCCCGCGTAGCCAACCGCCGTCGTGTACACCCCGGGTGCCTGCCAGAAGATCCGCTCCGCGCCCCAGAAGCAGCCCATCCCGAAGACCGCCTGCTCGAGGCCGTCGGGTGTCTGACCTGCCTCCAGCCGCAGCGGAGTTCCGAGCATCTCGTGGCGCTCGGGCACCGCGAGCGCCTCGCTGCGCCCTGGCAGCGCTGAGGCGGGGTCGACCATGGTTGGGGTGCGGCGGCCGAAGAGCATCCCTCCAGGGTAGCCGTCGTGGTGCCGGCTCCCGCTGGTGGTGGGACATGGAGGTCCCACCCCTGGCGCGCTGGGATGCCGCGGTCACATGCGTGGATGATCCCCACCCACCGATGCCGGCCCCAGCTCCGCTGTGATGTCAGGTAACAGCGAGTTTTTTTCATCGTCCTGTACTCAAGCCGGAGGCCGGGCGATCCGAAGAAACGAGCAGATGTTCCGTCAGCGTTCCCCGAGAATCGCCCGCGGTGGAATCGGGTCGCTGCTCGACAGGCGCCCGCCGATGGTGTGGGCCGCCGCACTGCTGTACGCCTGCCGCGGCGCGGAGTGCTTCGCGGCGGCCGTCTTCCCGCTCAACGCGACTCAGCCGATTCGCCTGGAGCTCGCGGTCGGCACGCTCGCCCTACTGGTTGGCGCCGGGCTGTGGCTTTTCGCGCGCAACCCCTCGATGCTCCTCATGCAGCCTTTGGCTGATCCGATTGGAAAAATTCATTACCGTCCCCATTTTGCCGCTCGATCGGCGCCAAGCGACGTGGAATACAGACCGCCTGGCGCGCTTACGGTCAGATTATTTGCTGCCCACTCCTGGATGTATTTCTGGGCTACGGGATCGA
>JBEKYV010000373.1:0-3980 GCA_049510515.1 Solirubrobacteraceae bacterium
GTTCGATGGCCTCGGCGCGCGGCGCGTGGAGCTGCCCTCCTATGCCTTCCAGCGGGAGCGCTACTGGCTCACGGAGCAGGTCGCCGAAGCGGCCGGCGACAGCTGGCGCTACCGCGTGCGCTGGAAGCCCGTGGGCGAGCACGGGCCGGGGTTGCTTGCGGGTGTCTGGCCGGTGGTCGTCGCCGCCGGTCACGGCGAGGGCGAGCTGGTCGCGGGTGTCGTCGGTGCACTCGAGGCACGCGGGGCCCAACCGGTGGTGGCTGAGGTCGCGAGCGGCACCGATCGTGAGGGGCTGGCCTCTCGGTTGCGAGCGTTGAGTGCGGAGAGCGCTGACGGCTCCATCGATGGGAGTGGCGGCGACGGCGTGGCGGTCGGTGGGGTGCTGTCGCTGCTTGGCCTTGGCGAGTTGGGCGTCGACGATTCAGGCTCGGTTGCTGAGGGACGCGAGGTGGATGCCGACGCGCGGGATGTGGCCGCGACGCTCGCGCTGATCCAGGCGCTCGGCGACGCGGACCTGGACGCCCCACTGTGGTGCGTCACGCGCGGTGCCGTGTCGGTCGGCGCCGGCGACCCACTCACTTCCCCCGCGCAGGCACAGGTGTGGGGCCTCGGTCGCGTGGCCGGCCTGGAGGAGCCCCACCGCTGGGGCGGCCTGATCGACCTTCCCGTGCAGCCCGCCCGGCACGAGCTGGAGCGCCTCGCCGCGGCGCTCGCCGCCGCGGAGGGCGAGCGCGAGCACGAGGTGGCGGTGCGCGCCGGGGGGCTGTTCGCCAGCCGTCTTTCGCCCGCGCCCGCGAGCGCCGGTGCGACGGTTTCGCCGTATGTGCCGCGCGGGACGGCGCTGATCACCGGTGGCACCGGCGCGCTAGGCGCCCACGTCGCGCGCTGGCTGGCGGCGGGCGGCGCCCCCCACATCCTGCTCGCCGGCCGCCGCGGGCCGCAGGCGCCGGGCGCCGCCGAGCTGGCGGCCGAGCTGCGGGAGCTGGGGGCGAGCGTGAGCGTGGTGGCGTGCGACGTCGCCGATCGCCCTTCGCTCGAGCGGCTGCTCGCCGAGCACGTGCCCGCGGAGCAGCCTTTGGACGCGGTCTTCCACGTCGCCGGCGTGCTCGACGACGGTCTGCTCGGCGGGTTGACGCCCGAGCGCCTGCGTGGTGTGCTGCGCGCGAAGGTTGACGCGGCTTGGCACCTGCACGAGCTCACGCGCGCGCTCCCCCTCTCCGCGTTCGTGCTCTTCTCCTCGATCGCGGGCACGCTCGGCAGCGGCGGCCAGGGCGCCTATGCGGCCAGCAACGCCTACCTCGACGCGCTCGCCGAGCACCGCCGCGGACACGGTCTGCCCGCCAGCTCGATCGCCTGGGGCGCGTGGGCGGGAGAGGGGATGGCGGCGGGCGTGGCAGAGCGCCTGCGTCGAGGTGGGGTGCGCGAGCTGCCGGTCGCGGTGGCGCTGGCGGGGCTGCAGCAGACGCTCGACCGCGGCGAGCCGTCGGTGGTGCTCGCCGACGTGGACTGGGAGCAGCTGCTGCTCGGCTCCACCCTTGCGGGCCCCGACCTCCCCACCAACCCCGACGGCCCCGGCCGCGCCGGCACGCTGCTCGGCGACCCCACCGCGGCAGGCCTGCGCCCCGGCCGCATGCGCACGCTGCTCGGCGACCTGCCGGAGGTGCAGCGCCTGCTGCGCGAGGAGGGCACGGGTTCCGGCGCCGCCGGCCGTGGGCGCGCACGCGGGTCCCTGGCGGCGCGCCTCTTCGCGCTGCCCGAGCCCGAGCGCCAGCCCGCGCTGCTGGAGCTGGTGCGCGCGCAGGCCGGCGCGGTCTTGGGGCACGGCTCCCCCGACGCGATCGCTCCCGCGCGGGCCTTTCGCGATCTCGGCTTCGACTCGCTCGCCGGCGTGCAACTGCGCAACCGTCTCGCGGCCGAGAGCGGGCTGCGGCTGCCCGCCACGCTCGTGTTCGACTACCCCACCGCGGCGGAGCTGACCGCGCATCTACTGGCATTGCTCGAGGGCGACCCCACCGCCGGCGCGGCGCCGGCGATCACCGTGGTGGGCCCGGTCGACGAGCCGGTCGCGATCGTCGGGATCGGCTGTAGATATCCGGGGCCCGCCGGGCAGGCGGGGTGGGCGGGCTCCGCCGGGCGGGCGGGCCTCCCATCCACCGGATCGATCGGCTCGGCGGAGCAGCTGTGGGAACTGGTAGAGCGTGGCGCCGAGGCGATCGGCCCGTTCCCCGCCGACCGCGGGTGGGACCTCGACGGGCTGTACGACCCCGACCCCGAGCGCTCCGGCACCTGCTACGTCAGGGAGGGTGGCTTCCTCTATGACGCAGGTGAATTTGACGCCGCCTTCTTCGGCGTCGGCCCGCGCGAGGCGCTGGCGATGGACCCGCAGCAGCGGCTTTTGCTCGAAGTGTGCTGGGAGGCGTTTGAGGACGGCGGCCTCGACCCGCTCGCGCTGAAGGGCACCTCCACGGGCGTGTTCGCGGGGATCAGCATCCGCGACTATGCGACCGGCCCGCTCGGCGAGGAGGGCCGCGAGGTCGAGGGGTATCTGGGGACGGGCGGCGCCGGCAGCGTGGTGTCCGGCCGCGTGGCCTACACGTTCGGGCTGGAGGGCCCGGCGGTGACTGTGGACACCGCCTGCTCCTCCTCGCTGGTGGCGCTGCACCTGGCCTGTCAGTCGCTGCGCGGGGGTGAGTGCGAGCTGGCCCTGGCCGGCGGCGTCACGGTGATGAGCACGCCCGGCGTGTTCGTGGACTTCGCCCGCCAGCGGGGCCTGGCGGGGGATGGGCGCTGCAAGCCGTTCGCCGACGCGGCAGACGGCACCGGCTGGGGGGAGGGTGTCGGCGTGCTGCTGCTCGAGCGCCTCTCCTCCGCGCAGCGCGCGGGGCGCCGGGTGCTGGGCGTGGTGCGCGGCAGCGCGGTCAATCAGGACGGCGCCTCCAACGGCCTCACGGCCCCCAACGGCCCCTCCCAGCAGCGCGTGATCATGCGCGCGCTCGCCGCCGCCGGCCTCACGCCCGGCGAGGTGGACGCGGTCGAGGCGCACGGCACCGGCACCACGCTCGGCGACCCGATCGAGGCCCAGGCGCTGCTCGCGACCTACGGCCAGGGGCGCCCCGCCGACGCCCCCCTGTGGTTGGGGTCGGTGAAGTCCAACATCGGCCACACCCAGGCCGCGGCCGGCGTCGCCGGGGTGATCAAGATGGCAATGGCGCTGCGCCACGAACGGCTGCCGCCGACGCTGCACGTGGACGCGCCCACCAGCGAGGTCGACTGGTCGGCGGGCGCGGTGTCGCTGCTCACCGAGGCCCAGCCGTGGCGCTCGGGCGGCCGCCCGCGCCGCGCCGGGATCTCCTCGTTCGGGGTCAGCGGCACCAACGCGCACGTGATTCTCGAGGAGGCTCCGCCACTCCCAGATCCCGCACCGGCGGACACGCCCGCGCTCGCGCCCACCGCCGCCGCTGGGGAACCCGCGGCTGCCTCCGCGCTGCTGGCCGCCAGCGGCCTGCCCGCGGGCGTCTTCCCGTGGGTGCTCTCGGCGCGCGGCGCCGACGGCCTGCGCGCCCAGGCCGAGCGGCTCGCAGGCCTGCTGGCCGACTCGCCGAAGCTCGATCCCCTGGATGTCGGCTGCTCGCTCGCCGCACGCGCGCCGCTGGAGGATCGCGCGGTGCTGCTCGGCGACCGCGAGGGGCTGCTCGAGGGTCTCGCCGCGCTTGCCTCTGGTCAGAGCACGGAGCGCGTGCTCGGCACGGTCGACGGCCCGCTGGCCGAGCTGGCCGAGACGTGGGTGGGCGGTGAGAGCGTCGATTGGAGCGCGCTGTTCGCCGGCACCGACGCAAAGCGGGTGCCGCTGCCGTCGTATGCATTCCAGCGCGAGCGCTTCTGGCTCGGCGGCGGGCCGGCAGTGGATCGTTGGCGCTACCGCGTGCGCTGGCAGCCGCTCGATCGGCCGTCGGTGGGGGCGTTGCCGGGGAGCTGGTTGG
>JBEKYV010000374.1:0-3978 GCA_049510515.1 Solirubrobacteraceae bacterium
GCCAACTTCATGGTGCTGCACCCGCGTTGCTTCAACCTCTCGGACATGGGTGTGGGCAAGACCATGAGCGCGATCTGGGCCGCCGAGTTCCTGATGCGCGCTGCCCCCGGCACGCGAGCGCTGGTGGTTTGCCCGCTGTCCATCATGGAACGCGTGTGGGCCGACGCGATCTTCAAGACGTTCCTGTCGAGTCGGAAGATTGAGATCCTGCATGGCAGCGCCGAGAAGCGCATAGCCGCGCTCGCGCGCCCAGCCGACTGGTACATAGTCAACCACGACGGCGTGACCGTCGGCGCGCACACCCGCAAGCGCCTGGAGCTCGACGGCTTCTCCAAGGCGCTGGCCGAGCGCGAGGACATTCGCATCTGCGTCGTCGACGAGGCGAGCGCCTACCGCGATTCACAGACTCGCCGGTGGAAGGTAGCGCAGCGCGTGATCGGCGACCGTCCGTACCTGTGGATGATGACCGGGACGCCGACCCCGAACGCCCCGACCGACGCCTACGGCCTCGCCAAGATGGTGAACGGTGCGCAGGGCCTGTCGTTCGGCGCGTTCCGCGACAACACCATGATCAAGATAACGAATTTCAAGTGGAAGCCACAGCGCGACGGCTACGAGAAGGCGCGCAGGCTGCTCACGCCCTCGATCCGGTTCGACATCAAGGACGTGTGGGACGGCCCCGAGCTGACTGTGCAGCAGCGCGAGGTGCCGCTCACGGCGCAGCAGAAGGCGCTCATGCACGCCTTGAAGCAGGACCTGCAGATTGTGCTCAAGTCCGGCGAGCCGATCTCGGCGACGAACGAGGCGGCCGCGCGCACCAAGTTCCTGCAGATCAGCCTAGGCGCTGTCTACGACGCGGCGCATAGCTGGCATGCGGTGGACGCAGAGCCGCGATTGGCCGAGCTGCGCGCCGTGATTGAGGAGGCGCCCGGAAAGATTCTTGTCTTCATCCCCTTGACGTCCGTCATAGACATGATAAGCAAGAAACTCACGAATGTCAGCCACGCGGTGGTCAACGGCAATGTCTCGCAAAAGGATCGCTCCCGGATATTTTCGGCTTTCCAGTGCGAGCCCGAGCCGCGAGTTTTGCTTGCTGATCCCGGGACAATGGCGCACGGACTGGACCTTTGGGCGGCTCGCACAGTGGTGTGGTACGGATGCGTCGATCGAACTGAGCTATATCTGCAAGCGAACAAGCGTGCCCATCGACCTGGGCAGAAGTTCCCCGTTACCGTGGTACAGATTGTGAGCAACCCGCTGGAGCGTGAGATTTATCGGCGCCTTGGGGCGAACGAGTCGCTGCAGGGCGCGCTGCTCGATGCTGTGAGAAGGGGAGAGTTATGAAAACCGACCTGAGCGGAATTTGTCACGGTAGCGGGATCGCATTTATCGTCTTAGGGCTTTACGAGCAATTCGGCTGGTTCGGCGCACTCGTCGGCGTCGGTGTTGGATTGCGGGATGTTGGCGTACTGCTGCTTGCCAGGAACATCTTGCAACAGGTGCGCGAGGCGCTGACGTGACCGACCCCGCCGCCCTCATCGCCGAGTTCCTCTCCCTGCGCGACTGGCTCGCCGCCGAGAGCAAGCGCATGAGCGAGCACTACAAGCCCCAGCGCGAGCGTATGCAGGAAATCCAAAACATTCTCCTTCATCGCGCCAACGCCGAGAGCCGCGACCCGCACCAGCCGTGGAGCTTGCGGGTCGACACCGGCACCGCCTATCGTTCCACCACCATGTCCGCCAAGGTGGAGGATCGCGACGTGTGGCTCGACTTCGCGCTCGACGGGCACGAGGAGGGGCTGCAGCTGGCGGCGCCGCAGGTCGATTTCGTGAAGGCGTGGATCGAGGAGCACGGCGGGCCGCCGCCGGGGGTGGGAATTTCGTTCAACACTACGGTCAACATAAGGAAGTCCTGACATGGCCGATTGGGAGCATGAGATCGAGCAGATTCACCGGCTTGCGATCAAGCGCAGTGGCATCTTGCCCTTCTCGATTGAAGATCGGCGTTTTCTGGCGCTCGCGCTGGCCGGTGAGGTGGGCGAGTTGGCCAACCTCATCAAGAAGGAGTGGCGTGGCGATCCGATCGATATCGAGCCGGATGTTCGCAAGGAGATGGCCGACATCCGCGTCTATCTGCACCTGCTCGCCTGTTGTTTCTCGGTCGATTTGGACGAGGCCGTGGAGGAGAAGCTCCCCGAGATTCGCAAGAAGTTTCCGAAATGAAATCCAACCTCATCGACATCCTCGGTTTCCAGCACGTCGAGACCGAGCGCGCGATCCGGTTCTCCGAGACCGGCGACGACAAGGACGCGGTGTGGCTCCCCAGGAGCCAGATCGAAATCGAGCCCGGCAACAAGCCCGGGCATATCACCGTGACCATGCCCGAGTGGCTGGCGAAAGAGAAGGGACTCATCTGATGGTCGACAATCAGCACAAGAAGATCAAAGGCTACCGGGATCTCACCGATGTCGAAATCGGCGCGATGAACGACTGCAAGCAGGTCGCCGTCGAGATCGGAATTCTGTGCGACAAGGTCGGGACCTTGACAGGCATCGATCAGCGTTGGCTCGCGATCGCCCGCACTGATCTCCAGAAGGGCTTCATGGCCCTCGTCCGTTCCATCGCCAAGCCGGAGACGTTCTGATGACGCAACTCCCCGCCCACCTGCAAAACAGGCAGCAGTCCCTCATCACCCACGCCGCCGACGGCATGGGCGGCCTGCTGCCGCCGCACATCAGCATCAAGGACAACCGTTTCACCTTCGTCGACGGCGCGGGCAACCGGCGCATCCACGAGCAGATCGCCCTCGACGTGATCGTGGCGGACCTGTCCGAGCACATGAACAAGCGCTTCTACAAGTACGACTACGAGCCGGGCGCCGACGACCCGCCGACGTGCTGGTCGGCCAACGGCCTGGGACCGAGCATCGACGCGATCGAGCCGCAGGCGACGACGTGCGCGGCGTGCCCGAACAACGTGCGTGGCTCGGCGACGTCCAACATCAGCGGCAAGGCGATCAAGGCGTGCCGGGACGAGAAGTGGCTGGCGGTCGTCGCGAGCCCCTTCCCCGACATGCGCTGGCAGTTCATCCTGACGCCCGGCAGCTTCAAGAACTGGGCGGCTTACGTGAAGGTGCTCGCCGACCGCGGCGTCGACCCGTCGTGGGTGGTGACCAGGCTGGGTTTCGAGCGGCAGGGCGTGCTGTCGTTCTCCCTGCTCGAAAACGGCTGGACCCCGCCGGCGATCCTCGACGCGATCGAGCGCGAGCGCGGGAGCCACGCCTACGACGCCCTCGTCGGCCGCAACGACCGCCCGCGGCAGGGGGCGCTGCCGGCGCCGGTCGGCGCGCCGCAACAGTCTTTCCAGCCGAGCCCGCCGCCCGCGACCGGGTTCGGAGGTGCACCGAATGCGGGCTTCCCGTCGACGGGGCAGGAAACAGCACCGACCCAAGGCGGCCAGTCTGCGCAGGGTGCATCCCCTTCTAGCCCGCCGCAGGCGGGTGAGCCCCAGCGCCGCAAGCGCCGCACCCGGGCCGAGATGGAGGCCGCGAGGGCGGGACAGGCCGCGCCTGCTGCGGGACCGGCGCAGGCGCCCTTCCCGACGGGTGAGCCCGCGCAGGCCGCCTTCGGCGGTGCGCCGCCGGCCGGCGCCGCCTTCGGGACCGCTCCGCCGGCCGGCGCCGCCTTCGGGGGCGCACCACCCGCGGCAGCCGCCAACGGCGGCTTCGGCATCCAGGCCGGCCAGGAGCCCAGCGCCGAGCTGCGGCAGATGCTCGACAGCACGTTCGGAGCGGCGCCCAAGTCGTGAGCGACTTCTCGACCAGGCTCCAGCGGACGCGCCACGCCGCCAACCTGACGGTGGCCGAGCTCGCCCGCTGGTTCGACCGCCCGGATCCCACGGTCCGGGCCTGGGTGCGCGGGACCGCCGCGCCCGGCGGCCCGCCGCTCGACGTCGAGCACGCCACCGCCATGCTGGGGCT
>JBEKYV010000375.1:0-3968 GCA_049510515.1 Solirubrobacteraceae bacterium
CGGTCGCACGCTCAGCCAGTACGCGAAGGTCAGCAACTGGTGGGTGGGCGACTGGCTGCTTGTCGGCTCCCAGCGCTGGGGTGAGAAGTACACCGAGACGGCCAAAATCACCGGACTTGACGCCAAGACGCTCAGGAACGTCGCCTGGGTGGCATCGCGCTTCAGTGTGTCCCGACGTCGGGACACACTGACCTGGAGCCACCACGCCGAACTCGCATCGCTGAGCACATCAGATCAGGACTACTGGCTTGAGCGGGCTGCCACTGAACGGCTGTCCGTCGCCGACCTGCGGATCGAGGTGCGTGCCGCGGAGCGCGCGAGCAGGCCCGACCAGCCAGACGCGACCCGAGTCGAGTTGCCAGATCACGGCCCGCTGTTTGTCTGTCCCCAGTGCGGCCACCCGCTTGACACACTCCTTGCTGCGCACGGTGCGCCACCGGTGCTGGCTGCCGCCAACTAACGCCGCAACCTTTGTCGCCGCGACGCGATCACGAACCTGCGGGCGGACAATACTCACCCAAATCCTCGGGTGTCGACCCGCCGCGACCCTTCGCGACCCCGTCCACCGACCAAGTGACCGCAGCCTTTGACTGCTCGCGGGCACCGTAGGTAAGTTGGCGGCGCTTGGTGTGCCGCTGTGGGTCCGATCGCTGCTGAGTGGTCCTTCATTTGCCCTACCAAACGCTATGCGCACGTACTGAATGACTAAACAAGCCACGGGAGGACGGGATGCGCACCACGCTTTCGCCGAGAAAGGGATGCGAGGCTTACGGCCGAGCGCGGCGGATGTGCCAGTAAATCCCGCCCGACACAGCAACTCGCTGACACGGCAAACACAGAGGTGTGACAAGCGGCGCGTATGTCACACGCGGCTCGGCGAAGCAGGGCGGGCATGCCCACTCGCTCGCGGTGCCCCGCCGATGATGCTGCATCCCACCCGTGGGCAAGTGGGAAGCGAGCCATGACCCCACTGCCCCTGTCCGACGCGCTGGCAACCAGTAGCTTGCCCGACCGCGAGCGGGGCGTCGGCGCGCTACTGGAGGTTGAGCGTCCGGCACCCAATGACGCCCTGAAGAGGGTGTTGGAGTTGTTGGATAGCGCCAGCTTTATCCCTGTGCGCGAGGCCGTCGGAGACGGCGTTATTGCCGGCACGGGCCGGATCGCTGGCCGGCTTGTGTGCGTGTGGGCTCAGGATCCGCGCCATCGCGGCGGCTCACTGGGCGTCGCGGGCGGGGAGACAATTGCGCGCACGATCATACGCGCAAGCCGCTCCGGTGTGCCCGTCATAGGGATCCCTGATTCAGCGGGAGCGCGACTGCAGGAGGGTGTTGGAGCGCTGGCGGCCTATGCCGCCATTTTCAGAGAGCAGGCCTTGGCGCGCGTCCCGCAGATAACGCTGGTTGGCGGAGCCTGCGCCGGGGGAGCCGCCTACTCGCCGGCGCTCGGTGACTTCGTAGTCATGGGCGGCCCAAATGCGCGGCTGTTTCTCACTGGGCCCACCGTGATCGAACAGGTCACCGGTGAGCAGACTACCGCCGAGGCGCTCGGCGGGGCCCGCGTGCATGGCGCCAACGGCGTAGCCCAGCTAGTGGTCGGTGATGAGCGCTCCTGGGGTGGATTGCTGCAAGACCTGTTGGGATATCTGCCCTCAATCTTTGGCGGCGATCTGCCGCTGTTGCCAGCACTCGCTCCTCCCCCTGGAGACCCGGCAGGTTGCCTGCCCGCACGGACGCGCTTCGTGTACGACGTGCGCGACGTCATCAGGGCAATCGTCGATGCCGACAGCCAGCTCGAGCTCTCCCAGCGCTGGGCGCCCAACATGGTCACGACCTTCGTCCGGCTGGACGGTCGTCCGGTTGGGATCCTTGCCAACCAACCCCGTTACCGCGGCGGGACCATCGACAGCGGCGCCTCTCAGAAGGGGGCGTGGTTCGTTGGTCTGTGCGACCGACTCGGACTACCGATGGTCGTCCTGGTCGACACCCCGGGCTTTCTTCCTGGCGTCCAGCAGGAGCGAGCCGGCGTGATCCGCCACGGTGCGGCCCTCTTGCGCGCATTTGCCACGGCAGCCGTCCCGAGAATCACGCTGACCTTGCGCCAAGCGTTCGGAGGTGCCCACATCGTCATGAACTCACGCGACCTTGGCGCGGACCTGACGCTGGCCTGGCCGGGCGCGGAAATCGGCATCATGGGCGCGCCCCAGGCGGTCGCTCTGATCGATCGTGCCGCGATCACCGCCGGCTCGGATCCAATCGAGCTCGCAGAACGCTACGCACAGCGCCTGCAGGTGGACGCGGCGGCAGCGGGCGGATTCATCGACGAGATCGTGGCTCCCGCTCAAACGCGTCAGCGCCTGATCGATGGTCTGGAGTTCCGCGCATGAGACCACAAGCGCAGGATGCCCACCCCACGTCCTGCGGCACTGCTGACAGCACAGCGACAGCGCGATGAGTGAGCCGGCCTTGATCGCGATCGTGGGGATGGCCTGCCGCCTCCCCGGAGCTTCTGACCCGCAGGCGTTCTGGCGGCTACTTCGAGACGAACGCGACGCCATCACACCGATGCCGGCCGAGCGCTGGGCAATGTACGAGCGGGCGGGCGTGACGGCCGACATGCCAGGCGCTCGCGACGGCGGTTTCCTCGACGATCTCGCCGGCTTCGACGCGGCGTTCTTCGGCATCTCCCCCAACGAGGCAGCAGCCATGGACCCCCAGCAGCGGTTGATACTGGAACTCAGCTGGGAGGCTCTTGAAGACGCCGGGATCATCCCGAACGAGCTCGCCGATTCGCGCTCCGGCGTGTTCGTGGGCGCCATCTACTCCGACTACAACGACCTGCTCCACCGAGCTGGCATCGACGCGCTGACCCGCCACGCGTTTACAGGCACCCAGCGAAGCATCATCTCCAACCGAGTGTCCTACACGCTGGGCTTGCGCGGCCCGAGCCTAGCGGTCGACGCGGGACAGTCCTCCGGTCTGGTAGCGGTGCACCTCGCGTGCGAGAGCCTTCGCCGCAGTGAGTGCACCATCGCGCTCGCTGGCGGGGTCAACCTCAACATCACCCCCGAGAGCACCATCGCAGTATCAAGGCTCGGTGCGCTCTCACCCGACGCGCGCTGCTTTACCCTCGACTCGCGGGCGAACGGAACCGTTCGCGGTGAGGGCGGCGCCCTCGTGTTGCTCAAGCCGCTCGCGCGAGCGATCACGGACGGCGACCCCATCTACTGCGTCATTCGCGGGAGCGCGATCAACAACGACGGCGGCGGTCACGGTCTCACCGCGCCTCGCCGCCAAGCCCAAGAAGAACTCCTCCACCTCGCCTACGCGAAGGCCGCTGCCAAACCGACGGACGTGCAGTACGTCGAGCTGCACGGCACCGGCACCCGGCTCGGCGATCGCGTCGAGGCCGCCGCCCTCAGCGCCGTGCTCAGCCCCGAACGCGCGCAAGACGATCGATTGCGCGTCGGATCCGCCAAGACCAATGTCGGGCACCTCGAGGCCGCCGCCGGGATCGTCGGCCTGATCAAGACGGCACTCTGCTTCACCCACGACGCGATCCCAGCAAGCCTGCACTTCAGCGAGTCGGGCGATGAGATCCCGCTTGATGCTCTGGGGCTGCAGGTGCAGACCAAGCTCGGCCCATGGCCAACCGGTGAGCGCCTGCGCCTGGCCGGAGTCAGCTCGTTTGGCATCGGCGGCACCAACTGCCACGTGGTCGTCGAAGAGCCCCCACGCATCCAGGGCACGCCCCCTGAGGCGGACACAAAGACACGCCCCCCGGCGCTGACAGGCGCGACGGCATGGGTGCTGTCGGCGAAGAGCAAAGGAGCGCTTCGCGATCAGGCCCGCTGTCTGGCAGCCCACATGCAGAGCACGCCGCAGCCCGACGTCAACGACGTCGGGTATTCGCTGGCGACGTCGCGCTCGGTGTTCGACCACAGGGCGGTGGCCTTGGGAAGCAGCGGCGAG
>JBEKYV010000376.1:0-3954 GCA_049510515.1 Solirubrobacteraceae bacterium
GGCTGGTCGGTGAGCTGGCCGCCCACCGCGACTCCGGGGAGAAGACGCCGGTCACTGCGTGTGCGCCTGATGACCCGTGGATCGCTCAGCCGGAGGGGTCGATCGCCGGGACCCATGTGTGGGCGGGGCGGACCGCGGAGGGTGTGTTGCGCTCTCCGGCGGATTGCGCGGCGATCGTCGTGGGGCCGCCGCGTTCGGGTAAGACGCGGAAGGTGATCGCGCCGACGCTGGCGTGCTGGGAGGGGCCGGCGCTCGTCACCTCGACGAAGGGCGACATTCTCGCGACCGCGGCGCACCGCGCGAGTTGCGGCCCGGTCGCGGTGTACGACCCGACCGGCTCCCTCGGACACTCCGAGGCCACCGTCGGCTTCTCCCCGTTGACGCGGTGCGGAACGTGGGACGGGGCGGTGGAGGTCGCGGCGGCGATGCTCTCCCCCGCCGGCGAGGATGAGACGGTCCGCCACGGTGAGCACTTCGCGGTCGCGGCGCGCGCTGCTGGCCCCGTTGTTTCACGCGACGGCGCTCTCTGGTGGGGGGATGGACAGGGCGCGGGGATGGCTTGGCCGCTCGGAGTTCTCCCAGCCCACGGAGATCCTGCGCAACGCGGGCGCACAAATCGCGCTCGAGGAGCTCTCGGGGGTCGCCGCGCAAGCCGTCGGGGACTACCGCACCTCGGTGCTCGGTACCGCGCAGGTCGCGCTCGCGTGGGCCTCCCGCGCGGCGGTCAGGGACAGCGCGGACCCGAACCTCACGCCGCAGATCGACCTCGGGGAGCTGCTGGCGCAGCAGGGCACGTTGTACGTGATCTCCCCGTCGCGGATCCAGCAGGAGCTCGCGCCGTTGATCGCGGCCGTGCTGGACGCTCAGCGAGCTCAGGATCGGGCCGGGACCCCCCGGCCGCAGCGCGCGCGCCGAGCATTTCGTTCCGCTCGCCTCCGGCGCCCTCCACGAAACGCTCGGCACCAACCGTCTCCTCCATCTCCACAGACTGCATGGGCTCCAACATCGCTACGGCTCCGTTCTCGCCCTCAAGGCTCAGTAATCCAGCACGATGACCTGTCTCACCTCACCTTGGCAGAGAGGGGGCTCTGAACGCGGGTGATCTCCTTCGCCTCTACCTCAACGAAGAAGACACGGATGAGGACCGCGCGTTATGGAAAGTCTTGCGCTCGGGCAGTTAGTCCACGGGCTATCGTCTGATCTGTCTGCTCAGCGACCGTCGCTTGCTGCGCCGCAGAGGCGCTCGCCAGGCAATTGAAGTGAGTTCCTTGCGATCACGCGCTCGCCCGTCGCCCCGACAACGCGCGCCATGCGCCTGTCGTCCCCCGGTACCCCTCCCGGCGACGCCCTTCCATCCCCCGAATGGCAAAAAGGCAAACCCGCCGCTCGGCTCCGCTGCGCTCCGCCTCACGCCACACAGTTGCACCTCTATTCCGGTACCGGTATATGCACCAAAGGGTGCCGATGATGACAGCCCGCTACATCCGAGCCAGCAAATCGAGTGTGGGCTGCCAGAACTCCAGGCAGATTCGTTCGACGTTCGCGGGGTCGGTGAGCGTCTGCTCGGAGGGCTTGTCGCTCTCGCTGGGCAGGAACAGCAGCTCGGCTCCGATGAGCCGCTCCCAGTCCTCGCGTAGGCCGCGTAACTTGGCGGGGTCGGCGAAGAAGCGCACCAGGTCCGCCGGCCGGCGGATGCCGAGTGCGGGGTAACGGCGGCTGCGTCCCTCGGCCTTGAACTTGCGGCCCACGAGGTTGGCGACCTTCTCGCGGTGGATGTGCTCGTGGTGCTCGCGGGCGAGGTAGGCGAGGTCGACGAAGTGCTTGGAGAGCGGCTTGGAGCACCACGCGAGGGTCTTCTCCGCGGCGAGCTCATCGCGGGTGAGGCCGTTGACCTCGAACCTTCGGTCGCGGGCGAGCAGGGGGTCGTAGTAGAAGAGCTTCTCGGCGGGCGGGTCCAGGCGCTCGCCGGCGCGGACGGAGACCGTGATCTTCAACTCTCGGTCACGGCCGCGCAGTCCCAGGGTGATGCCGTCCATCGAGAACGGGGGGTCCCCGTCGAACATGTCGCGGTCGAACGAGAACACCTCCTGGGGTGCGAGGTGGAAGCCGTACTCGCCGTCGATCGTGAGTGCCCGCTCGAGCTCGGGGGCGCGCAGGGTTTGCGGGTCGAGGTAGGTGTAGTCGGCGTCCTTGATGGACTGGCGCGGGCTGCGGTATACGTTGGAGAGCAGCGTGCCGCCCTTCAAGACGAACAGGTCGCGGTAGTCGGGGTGGCAGGCCAGGTGTCGGACGGTGGCGCTCTTGGCGACCAACATCAGGAGCTGCCCACGGGCCAGGCCGGTGCGGCTCTCGGCGTCGTCGAGCAACTCCTCGGTGGTCGGGGCCTCGCTCACTTCATCTCCAGTGCGGCCCCGATGAGGGCCGGGTCTTCATAGACGCGCCAGCGCGGGCTGACTCGCTGCTCGCCGGGTGGGGGGGTGTGTCCCGGGACGAGCGGCACGGCGTAGCCGCGGCCAAGGCGCAGCGTCAGCGGCTCGCTCCCGGGGATCTCGTAGAGGTCCATGAAGAAGCCCACGCGCCTGGCGACGGTGGGCCCGCCGAAGCGCTCGACTGCCCTGACGAGCCGCTCAGGGTTGAGATTGCCCGCGCGCCAGGCCCTGCGCATGGCGTCCGCTACCACGGGCACCGGGGCGGCCAGCCTCGGCCGGTCGAACGAATCCAGGAGCGCCTTCTCGACGGTGGCGACGCGCACCGGCCACTCGAAGTCCTCGTCGATCTCCCACCCAAAGAACTTACGCTCGGTGACCCGCACGAAAAGGACCTCGGCCAGCCCGATCTGCACGGGGCGCTTCTCGCGCCTGATAGCGACGTAGATACGCCGCGACTGCTGATCGATCAAGCCGTGATGCCACAGTGCCGAGTGCCAGGAAAGGTAGTACTCGACTTGCAGACGACGCAGAACGACCTCGGCCACCGGGTCGAACGCCTGCAGCCGTGGACTGCGCGCCGGACCGCGCTCGCGGCTTGCCACGTAGCGTCCGTGCTGTAGGCGGTGCAGCGCGCCCTTGCCTGCAAGGCGCTCGACCGCCTTGCGGAAGTTGTATGCCCCCCCGCTTCGGGCGTGGGCGAACTCCGCGAACGGCGCCTCGTCGAGGGTGAGGTCGAGCGTTCGATCGGGCTTGTGGTCGTATATGTAGTCGAGCAGCAGGCGCTCGGCCTCGTTGGGGCGTCCTTGTGACATGGCCATAGTTTAGGGGAAAACGTCGCAAGAAAACTACAGATCCTGCGCGACGTTCTTCCCTAATCGACTCGCGCTTGGTAGCCCACCCATGGGACCACCCACAGCGACGACGGGATGGACGGAGTAGGAAGGCACCGGGCGTGCCGTCTCGGCAGGCATCGGGAGCGCGGTGCGCCCGACCACGCTGGTAGCTCCGGGGGCGGAACCCGTCAAGGTCGCCCCTTCGGGGCCGCCTTCGGCGGGGCCTGACGGCCCGATCCTTGACTGAACCCGCCCCCTCCGCTTTTCAGCACCTACTTCGGCAGGGAAAGCCCTGCCGAAGTCAGGCGACGGCGAATGATGGAACCTCCAATGCCACTTGCCGCGCACGCCCGCCCAACACACGGCGTAGGCTCTGAAAGCGACGACAGAAGGAGTAGGTGACGACACGGCCGCGAAGCGCGAAAGGACCAAGACGCCGGGCATCTTCAAGCGCGGCGACCGGTACGTGTTCAGCTATCGGGTGGAGGGCAAACAGCGGTGGGAGTCCGCCCGTACGCTCGATAAGGCGCGAAGGCTGCGCGCGCGACGGTCGGCGTCGATCGATGAGGGCTCCTACCAGCCACAGACTAGGGAGCGATTCGCGGACTACGCGCTGGCATGGGGCGAGCGCTATCAAGGCAACGGCCGGCGCGGGTTCACGGAGGACACGCGCGCCGAATACCGCCGGGATC
>JBEKYV010000377.1:0-3943 GCA_049510515.1 Solirubrobacteraceae bacterium
GCGGGCGGCATGCCTTCACCAGCCACATCCTGGAGAAGAAGTCAGCCAAGCGCAAGCGCGCGCTCGGCGCCCCCGCCTTACTCTCCGACGACGACGCCCCGCGGATCAAGCGGATGCTGGGGGCGCCCTCGAAGAGCACGCGCAGTCGCGCAAAGGCTTCGGGGGCAGCGGCGGCGGCACCCCGGGGAGCGAAGGCGATGGCGAAGAAGGGGACGGCGAAGAAGGGGACGGGCTCGTGAGGGTCAAGCGCTCAGTACACGCGCGCAAGAAGCGCCGCGCCACGCTCGAGCTGACAAAGGGCTTCAGGGGCGAGGCGCACTCCAACTATCGCCGCGCCAAGGAGGCGCTGATCAAGGCGGACACCTACGCCTACCGCGATCGGCGCAACCGCAAGCGCGACTTCAGGCGGCTGTGGATCACGCGGATCAACGCCGCCGCTCGTCAGAATGGGATGAGCTACTCCCAGTTCATGCACGGCCTCTCGCTCGCAGGCGTGGAGCTCGACCGCAAGGTGCTGGCGGACGTCGCCGTGCGCGACGCCGATGCGTTCCGACGTTTTGCCGAGGTTGCCCGCGAGGCGTCGGCCGCCTGATCTGCAAGGCAGCCGACATACCCAGCCTTCCGGGCGCCGATCCTCAAAGGACGGCGCCTTTTTTATGCTCCCACCACTCGAGCGAGCGTTCCATCCCAAGCAGCGAGGAAGATTCAAGTCCGATCCAAATGACCACCATCACTTCCCCCCACAACCCCCACCTGCAGGAGCTGCGGCGCCTGCAGCGTCGGCGCGAGCGCACGCGCAGCGGCCACTTCCTTGCCGAGGGCGAGGATCTGCTCGTCGCGGCCGCCGACGCCGGCTGGACGCCAGTGGAGGGGTATCGCGCTGCCGGCAGCGAGCTGGGGGGGACGGACTTCGTCGATGTGGAGCCAGCGGCGCTCGCGGCGGTCAGCACGCTCGGGTCGGGAACCCGCGCGATCGGCGTGTACGAGCAGCGCTGGAGCCCACACCCGCGGGGTCCGCTATGCGTCTACCTGCACGCGCTCTCCGACCCCGGCAACGTCGGTGCAGTGCTGCGGGCGGCGCATGCTTTCGGCGCCTCGTGTGTGGCGCTTGGCCCCGACTGCGCCGACCCGTGGTCGCCAAAGGCGGTGCGAGCCAGCATGGGTGCGATCTTCCACGTGGCGCTTGCGCGCGCAGAATCGATCGCGGAGCTGCCGCCGGAGAGGATTGCGCTGGTGCCCGACGCGCGCCCGCCGGCCCAACCATTGAGCGGGCCGGCCCAGGGGCCGATCACCCTGCTGGTGGGCGCCGAGCGCGAGGGCCTGCCGGCGGAGCTGATCGCCGCGTGCGAGCGGGTCGCGTACATCCCGATCGCCAACGACTCGCTGAACGCGGCGATGGCGGCCACCATTGCGCTCTACGAGTTGACTAGGGTCCAACCATCGTGATCGAACGGATCGAACAGCTGCGCGCGCTGGCCGAAAGCGAGATCGCTGCGGCCACAACCGCCGAGGCGCTGGAGGTGCTGCGCGTGCGCCATCTCGGGCGCAAGGCCGAGCTGCCGCGGATGCTGCGCGGCGTGCGCGAGCTGCCCCCCGCCGAACGGGGCGCCGTCGGCAAGGCCGCCAACGAGGCCCGGGTCGCCCTGGAGCAGCTGATCGAGGCGCGCGCACGCGACCTCTCCGGTGCGGAGCTGCACGAGCAGCTGCGGCGCGACCGGGTGGATGTCACGCTGCCCGGCGCCCCGCCGCAGCCGATCGGCGGCCTGCACGTGATCACCGCGACGATGCGCGAGCTCGAAGACGTGTTCCTCGGGCTGGGCTTCACCGTGATGGAGGGGCCCGAGGTGGAGACCGTGCACTACAACTTCGACGCGCTCAACCACTCGCCGACGCACCCCGCGCGGGCGCGCACCGACACCTTCTACATCGACACCCCGCCCGGGGCTCAGGAGCTGGTGCTGCGCACGCACACCTCGCCGATGCAGGTGCGCGCGATGGAGGCGCTCCCGCCGCCGCTGTACGTGGTGATTCCCGGGCGCGTCTACCGGCCCGACTCCGACGCCACCCACACCCCGCAGTTCCACCAGATCGAGGGCCTCGCGGTGGACGAGGACATCACCCTCGCCGACCTCAAGGGCACGCTGCTGGTGTTCGCGCGCGAGCTGTTCGGCGACGCCCGCGAGGTGCGGCTGCGCCCGCACTTCTTCCCTTTCACCGAGCCCTCCGTGGAGGTGGACGTCTCCTGCTTTCACTGCTCGGGCAAGGGCCACCTGCGCGACGGCGCGCGCTGCTACCTGTGCAAGGGCGAGGGGTGGCTGGAGGTGCTCGGGGCCGGCGAGGTGGACCCCAACGTCTACTCATACGTGCCGACCACGGCCGCCAACGCGCCCGGGTATGACCCCGAGAAGGTGCAGGGCTTCGCGTGGGGGATGGGCGTGGAGCGGATCGCGATGCTCAAGCACGGCATCCCCGACCTGCGGCTGTACTTCGAAAACGACATGCGCTTCCTGGAGCAGTTCTAAATGCGCGCGGGCACATTCCCCATCCCACCTGGAACCGGCCGGCGCATGCGCCGGCCGGCGGGGTGGCGCATGCGCCACCCCGGGGAGGGCCGCATGCGGCCCTCCCACAATGCAATAGGGGGAGGGGCATCGAGATGAAGGTGCCACTGCCATGGCTGCGCGAATACTGCGACCCCGACCTGGACGTGCAGGCGATCGAGCAGCGGTTGACGATGACCGGGACGAAGGTCGAGGCGATCCACCACCACGGGGTGCCCTCGGCGGAGAGCTTCGTCATCGGGCGCGTGCTGAGCGCCGAGCAGCATCCCAACGCCGACCGGCTGCGGGTGTGCAGCGTCGAGCTCGGTTTGCCCGAGGGCCCGGCGACGATCGTGTGCGGCGCCCCCAACGTGGCCGCCGGGCAGACGGTGGCGGTCGCGCGCCCCGGCGCGGTGATGCCCGACGGCGCGAAGCTCGGCACCGCGAAGCTGCGCGGGGTGGTCTCCGAAGGGATGATCCTCGCCGAGAGCGAGCTTGAGATCGGGCCCGGAGGTGGCGGCATCATGGTGCTCGACGGGGGACTTGCCGCGGGCACGCCGCTGCAGGAGGCGCTGGCGATTTCGATGGACGTGCTGGAGCTGGAGATCACCCCCAACCGGCCCGATTGCCTGGGTGTGTACGGGGTCGCACGTGAGCTGCACGCTGCTACCGGTGCCGCTCTCGCTCCGGTGCCGTGGTGCGAGGACCCAGGTAGCCCGGGGCCGCTGGTGGGGAGTGGGGATGCCACGGCGGCCTCGACGGGGCGCGCCGGCGTCACGGAGGCCCCGGGGGCCAGCGCCGCCGAGCCACCGGCCACCGTCGAGGTGCGCTGTCCCGACCTCTGTCCGCGCTTCACCGCGCGCGTGTTCGAGCACGTCACGATCGCACCCTCCCCGCCGTGGCTGAAGGCGCGGCTGAGCGCCGCCGGGCAGCGCCCGATCAACAACGTGGTGGACATAACCAACTACGTGATGCTGCTCACCGGCCAGCCGCTGCATGCCTTCGACCTCGACCGGGTGGCCGGCGCGCGCCTGACGGTGCGCCGCGCCGCCGACGGCGAGCAGGTGCAGACGCTCGACGGCCAGACGCGCACGCTCGACGGCGAGATGGTGGTGATTGAGGATGCCGAGGGCCCCACGTCGATCGCCGGTTTGATGGGCGGCGCGCGCTCGGAGGTGGGGGATACCACCACGCGGGTGCTGCTGGAGGTCGCCAACTGGCACGGGCCTGCCATCCACCGCGCCTCCTGGGCACTGGGGCTGCGCAGCGAGGCGTCGGCGCGCTTCGAGAAGGGCCTCGCCCCCGAGCAGTGCCTGCACGCGCAGGCCGTCGCGTCGCGGCTGATGCTCGAGCTGTGCGGCGCCACGCTGCTGCCCGGCACGATCGACCTCGGCGCCGGCGGG
>JBEKYV010000378.1:0-3942 GCA_049510515.1 Solirubrobacteraceae bacterium
CCTGCGCGAAGCGCTTGGGCGGGCCGGCCACCGGTCGCTCGGCCACATGCAGCCGCGGCGTGATGACGCGCGTGACAAGCTGGCCAAGCGGGCTCAGCGTCGGGCCGCTGAGCACCCGCGCGACGAAGCCGTAGGCGATCACGGCCGTGAGCCATGGCTGGTCGAAGACGATCGTCACGAGGCTCAGCAGGACCACGCCCCCCGCCACAAGCCGCGCCGACACCTCGTTGACCGGATTCGGGAAGGAGAAGACGCGGGCGGTCCAGCCGCCCCTGCCGACCAACCCCGAGCCATCAGGTCGTGCCGCCATCGTGGCGTCCACGCTCCTTCCCAACCGTCTCGACCCCCGACGTCAAGATCACAGCCGTCCCCCACATGGGGCTAAAGCATATATTGTCGATCAAGATTCTTGACAATACCAAGCGCGGCCAATAACGTGCAAGCCGTCGTGTTTCCATCCGAACGCAGCCACCGCTCGGCGGCCGCCGAGACCGATCCGCCCGTCTCGGCGACCTTGGCGCGCGTTCGGACGGTCGCACGATGTTGTCCTCCTGTGCGGTCGGCCTGAGCCGGTCGCGTCAACAGGCGGCGCGTGACGGGCTCGCGATCGGACCGACGGCAACCACGGCGATCGCGGGCTGGAGCGTGACTGTCGGCGTGGTGGGTCGCCCGGATCCTCCCTCTCCTCCGTCCGGGCGGCCCACGGTGCCGGCGAATCCACATCCACCCGCCAATCGATCACGCGGATCTCGCCGGTCGGTGCGGCGGCGAGGCCGACCGGCGCCCGGTAGCCGAACGGTGAAGGCAGCGGCCTGCAAAGCCGCGTACGCGGGTTCGACTCCCGCCCGGGCGTTTCAGCAGGCTCCACCCAGGGCCGTCGGCACCCGACATCCGCCGACACGCCGAACTCCGGCCCCGCGCACAACACGTCCCGTGGCCGACCGCAGTCCGCGCACCGCCGACATGTCCACGCCAATGCGATCCGGGTATTCGAGCTCGACGAAGGGCTCACATTGATCGTTGGTCCGGGCCGCGACGCGAGCAGCTATGAGGTCGCGGTCGTCGGCGGTGCGCCGCCACCGTAGGCTGCCATCGTGCCGTGGGAATGGCCTGTCGGGGCGCTCTGCGCGTTCCTGCTGACGATTGCGACCACGCCGGCCGGGGTGTCCGGGGCGGTGCTCCTGCTGCCGATCCAGCTCAGCGTCCTTCACGTACCGAGCCCCGCGGTTACGCCGACGAACCTGCTCTTCAACGTCGGCGCTGTACCCGGCGGTTTGATCCGGTTCTGGCGCGAGCGTCGCCTCTTCAACGATCTGACTTGGCTGCTCGTTGCTGGCACGCTGCCGGGTGTGGTCGCTGGCGCGATCATCCGAGTCGAACTGCTCTCAGGCAGCACGGCGTTCATGCTCGTCGCGGCCGGCGTCTTGCTGCCACTCGGACTCTGGCTCGCGCTCGGCAGCCAGCGACTGCCGCCGGCTCGACCCTCACCATCCCCGCACGCCCGTCGCGTGATCTGGGCGCTCTCGCTCATCGTCGGGACCGTCGGCGGGATCTACGGCATCGGCGGCGGGTCGCTGCTCGCGCCGATCCTGCTCGCCGCCGGCTTCTCGGCCTACGAGGTCGCGCCCGCGACCCTCACCGCGACTTTCCTCACCTCGATCGGCGGGATCGCGACCTACCTTGTGCTGCAGGCAACGCACGGCGGCGCGATCGCGCCCGACTGGGCGCTCGCCGCGTTCCTCTGCGCCGGCGGGTTCCTCGGCAGCTACCTCGGCGCGCGACTCCAACGCCACCTCCCCGAGCGCGCGCTGCGACGCCTGCTCGGACTGATCGCCTGCCTCGTCGCAGCCCGCTACATCCAGACCGCGATCCAGCCCGCGCCCGCCCGTCCCGCGCACGCCACTACGAGATGACGCACCGAGCGTGTCGCTCGCGCGGTGAAGATGTCATGTCGGGTGCCTCGCCCTCGGGTGCTCGCAATGGACTGCGATGAAGGAGGGCCTCCTCGGTGACACGCTCCTGGTGTCTATCGAGGAGCGAGCTCAAGGAGGCCCACTTCAATGTTGCACGCTGGCTTGGATTTGAGTCGTAACCGCATCGATGTGTGCTTGCTTGCCGATGGTGGCGAGCTGGTCGGGGAGTTCGCGGTACCGAGCGATTCCGATGGTGTGGCTGGTCTGGCGCGCCGGGTGCTCGAGCTCGGCGAGCCCGTCCAGGGCGTGGTCGAGTCGATGAACGGCGCACGGTTCGTGCACGACATGCTGGAGCGGTTTGGCTGGGATGTGTTGATCGCTGACGCGCAGAAGGTCAAGGGGCTCGCGCCGTTGGCGTGCAAGACCGACAAGATCGACGCGCGCGTGCTGGCTGTGCTCTCCGAGCGTGACCTGGTGCCGCAGATCTGGCTGCCGGATCCGGGCGTGCGCAGTCTGCGTGAGCAGGCGCGGTTCCGGATGCACCTGGTCAATCACAAGTCGACGCTGAAGAACCGGATCCACTCGACGCTGATCACGTTCGGGCATCCCTGCCCCGTGACCGATCTGTTCGGTGTCGCCGGCCGGCAGCTGCTGGACCGTCTTGCGCTGCCGCAGCCGTGGCGTGGGACGGTCGATGCGAGCATCGAGCTGATCGACTATCTCGAGCGCCAGGTCGCCACGATCAACCAGCAACTGCGCACCGATGGTGCCGACCACCCCTACGTGCCGCTGCTACTCACGGTCCCGGGGATCGGCTGGGTATTGGCGTTCACGATCGCCGCCGAGATCGGCGACATAAGCCGCTTCGCGTCAGCGAAGAAGCTGTGCGGCTACACCGGCCTGTGCCCCAGGGTGATCCAGTCCGGTGAGCGCGACCGCCGAGGCCCGCTGACCAAACAAGGCCCGAAGTACCTGCGCTGGGCGATGCTCGAAGCGAAGATGCACGCACTGCGCCACCCGATTTACCGCGAGCGCTACCAGCGCACCAAGCAGCGACTCGGCCGCCAACGCGGCGCGAAGGTCGCGCAGATCGACATTGCCCGCAAGCTCACCGAAGCGATCTGGCACATGCTCACCACCAACCAGCCGTTCGCGCCCACAACTGCTGCGGGAGGCGCCGCTTTTCGTCTGGCCGCCTGACGGCCCTCAATGGACATGCGCCCCCGCGGCCGGCCTCCAATGTCGCCTAGTCCTCCCACGAGGAGGCAATAGAGAGATGAGCGCCGCTCCAAACCCCCAACCTTAGAAAGGAGCCCGACCACCAACCGCAGACCGTGTTGACAAACCACCCTCCTTCATAGAGACGAGGAGGGAGCGCGTCGGCTCGGGCTCGCCATGCGCTCGCTCGCACCGGCCGATGCGGAAGCGCTCGCGTCGGTCGACGCTCGCCTGGGACAACCAGCAGTAGCGCACGAGCGCGCCAGACCCGCTGCTTCTTCGAGGGCAAGACCAGTCGTCTCCGGCGGCGCTTCTGGCGGCATCGTTCGCTGCCGCGGATCAGACAATCGCACGTGCACGTGAGCTTCTGACCTCTCCGCTGCAGTTCCGCTGCAGTGCCGACCCAGATCAGGCGGTTTTGAGCGGTTTCAGGCGGAGTTTTGGCGTCTTCGAACAGCCCAGCAAAACCGGCGTGGTTGCGGGGCAATTGGCTTGATTGGCGGGACGGGGGACCCAGGAGTCGAACCTGACGCTGCGGTTTTGGAGACCACCGTGTTACCGATACACCAGTCCCCCACGGGCCGACCAGTCTAATGGCGCCGCGGCCCGCACCGCTCGAGCGGGCGCGAGCGCTCGCGACCCCACCGCGACCGGCTCCCTCCCGCCGAACGTCTAGACTTCGTTTGAGGCGGTCAACCAGGGTCGGCCTCGCCCGCTAGGAGGTCATTCGATGCCAGTCCACAGCCCCATCGCGGTGGACCGCCGGCGCGTCGATGAGCTGCTCGAGCGCGAGCTCGCACAGCTGAACGCC
>JBEKYV010000379.1:0-3916 GCA_049510515.1 Solirubrobacteraceae bacterium
CGCCGTAGGGGCCGTAGAAGGGCAGTGCGCCCACGGCGGTACAGGCGTCTACCATGCGGGCGATCGAGTAGTGCCACGGGTCCTGCTGGTAGGAGGGCCGGGGGGCGTCGGGGTGCTCGGGGTCGGGGTCGGCGATCGTGCGGTAACCGGGGTGCCCGCCGCCGACGCGGGTGGTCTTCATCCGCCGCGAGGCGGCGAGGTCGGCGGGGCCGAAGCTCATCCCCTGGATGCGCGGCGAGGCGGCCGCGATCTCCTCCAGGTTGGCGACGCCTAGGTGGGTCTCCAGCACACAGTGGATGAGGATCGGGCGGGTGAGGCCCGCTTTGGCCTCCAGCTGGGCGAGCAGGCGGTCGGCGTAGTGGATGTCCCACGGCCCCTCGACCTTGGGGATCATCACGACCTCGATCTTCTCGCCGATCTCACCCACGATCTGCGTGATGTCGTCGAGGAAGTAGGGGGAGGCCAGCTCGTTGACGCGCGTCCACAGCGCGGTGTCGCCGAGCTCCATTTCGCGGCCCACCTTGATCAGCCCGGCGCGCGCGGCCTCCTTGCGGTCCAGCGGCACGGCGTCCTCGAGGTTGCCCAGCAGGATGTCCACGGTGGGGGCGATGTCGGGCACCTTCGCCACCATCTTCTCGTTGGAGAAGTCCAGGAAGTGGATCATCCGGGAGGGCTTGAAGGGGATCTCGCGCGCCGGCTCGGGCGCGTCGATCGCGAGGGGCTTGAAGAAGTCACGGGGGTTGCGCAAGTGGGATCTCCTGGGTTTCGTTCTTGTGTGGTGACGTCTGGTTGACGCCGGCAGGCCTGCCGCCCTGCTTCGGGCCGTCTCCGGTCAATCCAGGGCACGGCCCCTATCCTGAACGGTACCTGCTCGACGTTGCCCAATAGAGTTCCGGGCCGGCACTACCACGAGCAAGCGTCCAAGGGAGACCACCGACACCCATGAGCGAGACAGCGACCGCACCCAGCGAGACCTCCAGCTTCGAGACCGACCAGGCCGCGCGCGAGGCGAGCGGCGCCCACCCCTACGGCCGCTACCTGGAGGAGTTCGAGGTCGGCGCCGTGTACAAGCACTGGCCGGCGAAGACCGTCACCGAGGCCGACGACCACCTGTTCTGTCTGATCACGATGAACCACCACCCGCTGCACATCAACGATGTGTACGCCCACCAGTCCCAGCAGGGGCGAAACGTGGTGGTCGGCCCGCTGGTGTACTCACTGGCGCTCGGCATGTCGGTCAGCGACGTGAGCGGCAAGGCGATCGCCAACCTCGCCACCGAAGAGCTCAAGCATCCCGCCCCGGTCTTCCACGGCGACACGCTGTTCTGCGAGTCGGAGGTGCTGGAGAAGCGCGAGTCGCAGTCCAAGCCCGACCGTGGCACGGTCAGGGTCCACACCCGCGTGCTCAACCAGGACGGGGTGCTGGTGGCCGAGTTCAAGCGGCTGGTGCTCGTGCCGCGCCGCCCAGGGGGGCGGTAGAGCTGCTGACGGAAACCACTGTTTTTGGGATGGGGGCCCGCCCCCTCCACGAGAAAGGACGATAGGCTCCCATGATGGAAACCACAGCCATCCCAGACGCCCCGACGGAAAACAAGCGCCTGCTGGAGTGGGTCGAGGAGGTCGCCTCGCTCACCGAACCGCAGGCGATCCACTGGTGTGACGGCTCCGCCGAGGAGTACAACGCCCTCTGCGCGCAGCTGGTCGAGGCCGGCACCTTCCGCCGCCTCTCCGACGCCAAGCGCCCGAACTCCTACCTCGGCTTCTCCGACCCCGGCGATGTCGCCCGCGTGGAGGACCGCACCTTCATCTGCTCCGCCACCGAGGAGGAGGCCGGTCCCACCAACAACTGGTGCGACCCGGAGGAGATGCGCGAAGCACTCGCCGAGCTGTTCGCGGGCTCGATGCGGGGACGCACGATGTATGTGGTGCCCTTCTCGATGGGGCCGCTGGGCTCGGACAAGAGCCACATCGGCGTGCAGCTCACCGACTCCGCCTACGTGGCGGTGAGCATGCGGATCATGACCCGCATGGGTAAGCGCGCGCTGGAGGTGCTCGGCGACGACGGGCGCTTCGTGCCCTGCCTGCACTCCGTCGGCATGCCGCTCGCCGAGGGCGAGGATGACGTGCCATGGCCGTGCAACGCCGAGAACAAGTACATCGTGCATTACCCCGAGACGCGCGAAATCTGGTCGTACGGCTCGGGCTATGGCGGCAACGCGCTGCTCGGCAAGAAGTGCTTCGCGCTGCGGATCGCCTCGGTGATGGCGCGCGATGAGGGGTGGATGGCCGAGCACATGCTGATCCTCAAGCTGACCTCGCCCGAGGGCGAGGTGAAGTACATCGCCGCGGCCTTCCCCTCCGCCTGCGGCAAGACCAACCTCGCGATGCTGATCCCGACGCTCGAGGGCTGGACGGTGCAGACGATCGGCGACGACATCGCCTGGATGAAGTTCGGTGAGGACGGCCGCCTGTATGCGATCAACCCGGAGGCCGGCTTCTTCGGCGTGGCCCCCGGCACGGGCGAGCACACCAACCCCAACGCGATCAAGATGGTGGCGCACGACACGGTCTTCACCAACTGCGCGCTCACCGATGACGGCGACGTGTGGTGGGAGGGGATGACCAAGGAGCCCCCGGCGCACCTCACCGACTGGCACGGCAACGAGTGGACGCCCGCCGGCGGCACGCCCGCCGCGCATCCCAACGCGCGCTTCACCGTCAAGGCTGATCAGACCCCGGCGATCGCGCCCGAGTGGGAGGACCCCGCCGGCGTGCCGATCGACGCGATGCTGTTCGGCGGGCGGCGCTCGACGGTGGTGCCGCTGGTGACCGAGGCGCTCGACTGGGAGCATGGCGTGTTCCTCGGCGCCACGATGAGCTCGGAGAAGACGGCCGCGGCCGCCGGCACCGTCGGCGAGCTGCGCTTCGACCCGTTCGCGATGCTGCCTTTCTGCGGCTACAACATGGCCGACTACTTCGCGCACTGGCTGGAGATTGGCCGCACGCCAGGGGCGAAGCTGCCGAAGATCTTTTACGTCAACTGGTTTCGCAAGGACGAGTCGGGCCGCTTCCTGTGGCCGGGCTTCGGCGAGAACTCGCGGGTGCTCTCGTGGGTGTTCGCACGCTGCGCCGGCCACGGCGCCGCGCAGCAGACCCCCATCGGGCTGGTGCCGCCGGTGGGCGTGGAGGGCATCGACACGCGCGGGGTGGACGTCTCGGACGCCGACATCGCCGAGCTGTTGCGGGTCGATGTCGCAGAATGGCGCTCGCAGCTGCCCCACCTCCACGAGCACTTCGGCAAGTTCGAGCGGCTCCCGGTGGAGCTGCGCGAGCAGTTGAAGGCGCTCGAAGAGCGTTTGGCCTGAGCGCCCCACCAAACGAGATCGAGTCTCGTTTGGTTAGGGTCCCAAAAAGAGAACATGGCGTGCGGCCCTGGGGCTGGGTGTTTATATTTTTGGCCTATAACCAAATGAGATCGAGTCTCGTTTGGTTATAGGCTCAAAAGTAGAGCATGACTGTGCAGGAGTCCGGGCCGGGGCGATGCACTTCGCCTCAATCGGGTCGGCTCGCCGGCCGATACTCCAGTGGTGAGCTTTCTGAGGCAGGTGCTGCCGCGCCCTGACACGCCGGCCTGGGTGAGGGCTGCGATAGCCCTGCTCGGTTGCATGGTGCTCGCGCATCTCGCTCACAGCGTGCTCGTGCTCGGCTGGGGAGCATCCGACCGGCTGTTCGACGATTGGCTGTACGACGCGGTAATGGTCGGCTGCGCGGCGGTGTGCCTCGCGCGTGGGCTGACGATCGCCACGGCGAAGGTCGCCTGGCTGGCGCTCGGCTTCAGCCTCACCTGCGACGCCACCGGGGAAGTGATGTCCTCGATCAGCGAAACGCTGGCGCCGAACGTGCAGCGCGGGCTGTA
>JBEKYV010000038.1:0-13293 GCA_049510515.1 Solirubrobacteraceae bacterium
ATTTCGTTGCGCACGCGCTCGGGCTGGGCGCCCTCCTTGTCGACCTTGTTGACCGCCACGACGATCGGCACGTCGGCTGCACGGGCGTGGTCAATCGCCTCCTCCGTCTGCGGCTTGACGCCGTCGTCGGCGGCGATCACGATCACCGCCAGGTCAGTGACGCGCGCGCCGCGCGCGCGCATCGCCGTGAACGCCTCGTGGCCCGGGGTGTCGAGGAAGGTGATCTGTTTGCCGGCGTGGCGCACCTGATAGGCGCCGATGTGCTGGGTGATGCCGCCTGCCTCCCCCGCCGCGACCTCGGTCTGGCGGATCGCGTCCAGCAGCGAGGTCTTGCCGTGGTCGACGTGGCCCATCACCGTCACCACCGGCGGGCGCTCGACGAGGTCCGCCTCGGCGTCCTCAAACACTGGCTCCACTTCAACGTCGTCGGCAGCATGGACGATCTCGATCTCTTTGCCAAGCTCCTCGGCGACCAGCAGGATCGCGTCGTCGGAGAGCGTCTGCGTGAGCGTCGCCATCTCCCCCATGCTCATGAGCTTCTTGATCACTTCCGGCACCGGCACGCCGAGGTACTCCGCGACGTCCTTGACGGTCGCGCCGGAGTTGATGCGCACGAGGTTGGCGTCGCGGATCGCGGCGGTATTGTCGATTGGCGCGATCGTCTCGTCGTAGGTGCCGCGCCGGCGGCGGCCTCTGCGCGGCCGGCGCTGGGGCTGGTTGGCGGGGCCGGCCTGCTGGCGGCGCGAGGCCTGCGAGTCGATCACCACGCGGCGGCGCCCAGGCTGGCTGGCGCCCGCGGGGGCACGCTCGCCCGTGCGGGAGTCGCGCGTGGGGCGCACCCGCTCGGCGGGAGGACCGCCGGCCGCGGTGGGCGCCCCACTCGCCCCGTCTCCGGCGGGCGCGGCGGTGACTGCAGGGGCCTCGGCCGGAGGCTGAGGTGGGGGTGGCGAAGTAGGCGCGACAGCTTGTGGCGCCTGTGTCGTTGGAGCCGGTGAAGAAGTGGCCACCGTCGGAGCGGCCGATGCCGAGCCGTTTGCGCCAGCGGCGCCATCAGCGTTCAACGCGCGCAGCGCGAGCGACTCGTCGACCGAGGATGAGACCGTCTTGACGTCGATGCCGGCGGCTTTGAGCTCGGCGAGCAGCGCCTTGCTCTCGACTCCCCGATCCTTGGCGATCTCGTGTACGCGCTTCTTGCTCATGATTTTGAAAAAGCGAGGGGCCCGGCTCGTCGGCCTTCGGCCGACTGCGCCACCCTCTTGGTCGATTCTACGAGCTTGGGATCGAGTGTCACAGCAGAGCGCAGCGCACGGGCAATGCCACGGCGGCGTTCGGCCAGCCGCAGGCACTCATGGTTGGGCGTCGTCGCGGCGCCTGCTTTACAGAGGTAGGCACCGCGCCCGGGGAGCGTTCCGGCAGGGTCGATTACCGCGCGTCGCGATCGCCCACCGGCATCGCACGCGACGGCGATCCGCAACAGCTCCGGCTTCGGCGCGATCCGTCCGCAGCCGACGCATCGGCGCCGGGGTACATGGCCACCTATGACGCCTGCTCCTCTGTCGCCACGGCGCCGCCGCCGTTGGCGCTGAGCTCGGCGACGCTGTCACCCGCGACAGCCGCCAGCGCCTGGTGGGCCTCCAGGCCGCAGTAGCGCGAGCCGGGCAAAGCGGCGTTGGGGCAGCGTTTGCCGTTGGAGAGGATCGCCGAGCAGCGACCGGAGACTTCCTCCTCCTCGTAGCCGTGCTCGGCCTCCTCGGCGGCGAACTCGGTCTCCGAGCGGATGTCCACGCGCCAGCCGGTGAGGCGGGCGGCGAGGCGCGCGTTTTGGCCCTCGCGGCCGATCGCCAGCGAGAGCTGGTCGTCGGGGACGATCACCGTGGCCTGCTTGGCCTCGTCGTCGACCAGCACCTCGCGCACGCGCGCCGGCGAGAGCGCCTTGGCCACGAAGCGGGCAGGCTCTTCGTTGAAGGGGATGATGTCGATCTTCTCGCCGCGCAACTCGGAGACGACCATCCGCACGCGCGAACCGCGCGGCCCGACGCAGGCGCCAACCGGGTCAACGCCGTCGGCGTGGGAGATCACCGCGATCTTCGAGCGATACCCAGGCTCGCGTGCGACGTTGGCGATTTCCACCAGGCCGTCGGCGATCTCCGGGACCTCCAACTCAAACAGCTTCTTGATCAGCTCGGGGTCGCGGCGGGAGACGATGATCGAGGGGCCCTTGGTCGAGGCCGACACCTCCTTGATGACGGCCTTGATCCGCTGCGAATGGTCGTAGCGCTCGCCATCGACCTGCTCGGACTTGGGCAAGAGCGCCTCGACGCGCTCGCGTAGCTGCACGAGCGTGTAGCGGGAGTCCGACTGCTGCACGATCCCGGTGATCAGCTCGCCCACGCGGTCGCGGTACTCCTCGAACATCATGTCGCGCTCGGCCTCGCGGATGCGCTGCAGGATCACCTGCTTGGCGGTCTGCGCCGCGATCCGCCCGAAGTCGTCGGGCGTGACGTCCTGTTCGCCGATCTGGTCGCGGTACTCCTCGAACTTGGCGGGATCGATTTCCGGCTCCTCCGGTTCGCGCAGCTCGCCCGTCTCGGGATCCACAGTGGTGCCCTCGTCGATCGTCTCCACGATCAGATGAGCCTCCAGGCGCTCGGGGATGATCAGTTCGATCACGCGGAAGTCGGCCGTTTCGCGGTCCATTTCCACGCGCGCGTACTTGGCCGAGCCGGGCTGCTTCTTGTAGGCGGACAGCAGCGCGTCCTCCAGCGCGATCATCAACTTCTCCGGCTCGATGCCCTTCTCGCGAGCGAGCGCGTGCATTGCTTCGAGGATTTCACGTGACATGGCTGTTACTCCTCCACCAGGTTGGAACGGCGGATCTGCGCGTACGGGATGCTCACCAGCGTCCCGTCGGCGGCGAGCGTGATCTCGGTGTCGGAGGCCCCCACGAGCTCCCCGGTATAGCTGCGCCGGCCCGCCGAGGAGGGCTGGTTGGCCAGTCCCCCCGTTGGCTGGTCGCCACGCGTACGAACCCGTGCGCGGCGCCCGACGAAGCGGCGAAAGTGGTCGGGCTTGGTGAGCGGGCGCTCGATGCCGGGCGAGGAGACCTCCAACGTGTAGCGCTCGCGCAGCGGGGCAAGCGCCGACGTCACGCGCTCGCAGAGCGCGAGCGTCACCCCCTCGGGATGGTCGATGAAGATGCGCAGGGTCGGGTGGGCGGGACTCGAAACCACCTCGGCGAGTAGCACCTCGACATCCGGCTGGCTCTCGACGAGCCGCTCTTCGATCTCTGTCTGCAACGTTGTCATACGGCCCTCCTCACAATAAAAAGAGCGGGCATCCGCCCACTCTCGGTCCGACTGCCGGCGTCCGAACGCCGACACGAAAGCTGTGGGTCGAGAATAGCATCGGCCATCTACTGGGCGCCATGCACCGCGCGCAACGAACGCTCCCGGTAGATGCGGTAGTCGCGGCGCTCCGGGCGCAAGGAGCAGGCGAGCGCCAGTGGGTGACGCGCCTCCTCGTGGCGGCCCAGCTGTTGCATCGCGCGACCCAGGCAGAAGAGCGCATAGTCGTTGGTGGGCGCCTGCGCGGCGATCGCGCGAAACTCCGCCGCGGCGTCCTCGTAGCGCTGCGCGTGGAACAAAGCACGACCAAGCGCCTCGCGGATCGAGGCCTTGTCGGGCTCGAGCTTGCGCGCGCGGGTGAGCGGCACGATCGCCGCCTGGTGGTCGCCGTGGTCGAGCAGCTCGCAACCGCTGCGGTAGAGGTCGTAGACGCTGTCCATACACCGCATTTTAGAGGGCCACTCATCCCGCTTGGGAGTGCCACTCATCCCGCTTTGGGGTGCCACTCATCCCGCTTTGGGCAAGCGATCCACAGCATCCAGGATCGCCTCGGCGATGCTCCCCTTGGAAGCGCGAGGGATGTGCTCCTCCCCCTCGGCGCTGACGATCGTGACCTCGTTGCTGTCGGCGCCGATGCCGATGTCCGAGCGCGAGATGTCGTTGACGACCACCGCGTCGAGCCCCTTCTCCCGCAGCTTGCCGCGCCCGTACTCGATCGCGCCGCTGCCGTGCTCGGCGGCGAATCCCACGAGCGTCTGCCCGGGGCGCCGTCCGGCCGCCAATGTCTTGAGCACGTCGGGTGTCGCTTCGAGATCCAAGCGCAGATGCTCGCGGCCGGCCTTCTTCAGCTTGCCGTTGGCAGGCTCGGTGGGACGGAAGTCGGCGACGGCGGCCGCCATCAGCAGGACATCGCATCGCGGGAATTCCTGCTCGCACGCCTCACGCAGTTGCTCGGCGGTGGCGACCTCTCGCCAGGCCACCCCCGCGGGGCGAGGCAGGGCGATGTTGGCCGCGATCACCGTCACCACGGCCCCGCGCGCATGGGCTGCCTCCGCCAGCGCCAACCCCATGCGCCCAGAGGAGCCGTTGCCGATGAAGCGCACGCTGTCGATCGGCTCGCGGGTGCCGCCGGCGGTGACCAGCACGCGCCGCCCTCGCCACGCACCATCGGGCGCTGAGTGGGTTGGCCGGGGAGTATTGGCCAGCACCTCCTCGCAGAGCTCCAGCAACCGCGCGGGATCTGGCAGGCGGCCCACCCCCTCCTCGCCCTGCGAGGCAAGGCGGCCGGCGTCAGGCTCGACCACGTGCACGCCGCGGGCGCGCAGCGTGTCGAGGTTGGCGCGCACCGAAGGGTGCTCGTACATGTGGTTGTTCATCGCGGGGGCCACGACCAGCGGGCAGGTGGCGGCGAGCGCGGCGCTCGTCAGCAGGTTGTCGGCGAGGCCGCCGGCGAGCTTGGCGATCGTGTTGGCCGAGGCGGGGGCGATCAGGTAGACGTCGGCGTTGCGTACAAGCTCCAGATGGCCGATCGGCTCGTGGGTGGGAGGCTGCTGGTCGGGGAACGCCCCGTGCGCGGGGTCGCGCTCGAACTCTCCCACCAGCACCGGCGCGCCGCTGAGCGCCGCGAACGAGGCACGGCCCACGAAGCGGCAGGAGGCGGGCGTCTGCACCACGCGCACCGCGTGCCCGGCGCCCGTCGCCAGGCGCACGAACTCCAGCGCCTTATAGGCGGCGATCCCGCCGCTCACCCCGAGCAGGATTCTGGACATACCTGGGTTTTAGAGGGCCGAGGCATTACGAGCAAGCGCTGGTCGGCGGCTTGCCCGACCCCGTCTACCGATAGTGGTACTTGATCTTCCCTTGCGCGATCTCCTCGAGGGCGATCGTGAGGTAGTTCTTCGAGGTGGTTTCGATCATCGGCGGCGGGAACTCGTCGAAGGTGCCCTCGCCAAGGTTGTGGTAGTAGCTGTTGATCTGGCGCGCGCGCTTGGCGGCTACCAGGACGGAGGCGTAGTTGGAGTCGACGTTCTCCAGCAGATGGTCGATGCGGGGGGAGATCAAGGTGGTGGTGCCCTTTCGTGGTGGGGCTTGGATTGTAGAGGGTTGGCGCCCATGCCCCGGCAGCTCTTACTCCTCCAGCGCCCCGGCGACGATCGCCACGAGCTGCTCGAGCGCCTCTTCAAGACGGTCGTTGACGACCACGTGAGCGAACTCCGATTGGGCAGCCAGCTCCTGCTCGGCGACCCGCAAACGCCGCTCGACCTCCTCGGGGCCGTCCGCGCCGCGGCCGATCAGGCGGGTGCGCAGCGCGTCGAGCGAGGGCGGGGCGATGAACACCTGCAGCGCCTCGGGCAGCGCGGCACGCACTTGGCGTGCGCCCTGCACCTCGATCTCCAGCACCAGCGGCACGCCCGCCCGCACGCGACCGTCGAGCTCATCGCGCAGCGTGCCGTAGCGTCGCCCGGCGTAGTCGGCGTGCTCGACAAACCCGCCTTCCTGCACGCGCTGCTCGAACTCCTCGGGGGTGAGGAAGTGGTAGTCGATGCCGTTCTGCTCGCCGGGGCGCGCCGGGCGCGTGGTGGCGGAGACTGACAGCTCAAGCTGCGGCAAGCGCTCCATCAGGCCGCGGATCAGCGTTCCCTTGCCTACGCCTGAGGGGCCCGTGATGACGAACACACGCGCCATGGCTCGAACTAAACCGCAATCACAGGACGGAGGGCGGCCTAGCGGCCGCGTAGGAGCGATACCAGCTCCGAGCGTTGGCGGTCGGAGAGCCCGCCGATCGTCTTGCTGGGGGCGATGCGGCAGAGGGCGAGAATCTTGTTGACCTTGACGCGTCCATACTTCGGCACGGCCAGCATGACGTCGAACACCTTCGCGGTTTCGATGTACTCGGGCGGTTCCAATAGAAGTGTGTGAATCGATAACCGCCCGGCTTTCAGCTCGCGCTTGAGCCGCGCGCGCTCGGAGCGAATCCGGTTGGCTTTGGCGAGCGCGTCCATACGCTGATCGATGGAGCGTTCGGGGGCCGCCGAGTGCTTGGTGGGCGTCGTGCCCGTCGCCGTCATCATGGGCGGCGAGTCTACACACCACCGCCCGGCGATGATCGCGCGGCACCCCAATTCACCTCAAGCTCGACTTGAGGTTGAGGTATGTGGAGGGTAGTGGACGGTGGGAGCCCGTGTTTGCAGGGGTTTTGCGGGCGTCTCCGGGAGGCCCACGCGGCGCCTACGGCACTCCTCGGCGAGGATCCGCGACCAGACGACTCGATTGCCCGCGTGCACGACTGGAGCGTCGGCGCGGCCGCTCAGAGGGTCTCCTCGCGGCTGCCGACCAGCTGCTGAATCGAGCCGGCGCCCGCGGCGCGCACCCGTTGCGCGAGCGCACGGTTGACGTGCGACGGCCACGCCGGACCGCCGTAGACGAAGCCGGTGTAGGCCTGCAAGAGCGTAGCCCCGGCGAGGATCCGCTCCCAGGCATCCTCGGGCGTGGAGATGCCCCCGACGGAGATCAGCACCAAGCGATCTCCCACCCGAGCGCGCAGCAGACGCAAGACCTCCACGGCACGCGTGCGCAGCGGTGGCCCCGACACCCCCCCACCCTCGACACCGGCGAGCGCCGAGGGGTGGGAGAGGAGGGTGCGCTGTTCGCTGGTGTTCACCGCGACGATCCCGTCGATCCCGCGCTCCAGCGCGAGGTCGGCGATCGCGAGTAGCTGCCGGTCGGCGAGGTCGGGGCCAACCTTGACGAGCAGGGGCAGCTCAACCCCCATCTCGCGGAGCTCCCGCTGGACTTCGCCCAGCAGCGGCCGCAGCAGCTCCACCGTCTGCATCTGTTTGAGCCCCGGCGTGTTGGGTGAGCTGACGTTGAGCACCAGGTAGTCGCACACGGGGGCGAGCGCGCGCACGCCGGCGCAATAGTCGCCGCCGGCGCGCTCCAGCGGCACAACCATGCTCTTGCCGACGTTGGCACCCACGACGACATTGCCGGAGCGGCGTCGCAGGCGCTCGGTGACTGCGGAGGCGCCTGGGTTGGGAAAGCCCATCCGGTTGAGCAGCGCGCGATCGCGGAGCACCCGGAAGACGCGCGGCGGTTGGTTGCCTTGCTGTGGCTGGGCGGTGACGGTGCCGACCTCGACGAAGCCGAAGCCGAGCAGGCCGAGGCCTTCAAAGCAGCTGGCGTCCTTGTCAAGGCCGGCCGCAACCCCGAGTGGGCTGGGGAAGCTGAGGCCCAGCGCTTCGACGCGAAGCGCCGGGTCACTGGCGGCGAGCAGCCGCCGCAGCAAGGCGGCGCAGCCGGGGATCCGGCACGCCGCGCGCAGCGTGGCGGACGCGAGGCGGTGCGCTTGCTCGGGCGACAATCGCCGCAACAAGAGGTTGAACAGAGCGGCGTAGATCATGCGAGAAGCGCCCGGGGGCCGCTGTGGCCGGCGCCGTAGCGAGCCGCCGGATGGCTCACATCACCCCGGCCCCAGGGCGCTCCGGGGAGTCGCCGGCGGGCGCCACACCATCCGCCTCGCGACCGGCATCCGCGCCTGCCGTTTCGCGCCCGCGATGGAGCTCCTGCAGGCACAGCACCGGCGGGGCGCCCGACTGGCGTGCCGAGGAGATCGCGCGTGCGGCGGAGACGCCGGCGGCGAGCGTCGTCAGACAGGGGACGCCGCGGGTGACGGCGGCGCGGCGGATCTGCCAGCCGTCGGTGCGCGCGCCCGAGCCGGTGGGGGTGTTGACGACCAGGTCCACGTCGCCACGCTCGATCCAGTCGAGCACGTGCGGCGAGCCCTCCGAGACCTTGTTGAGCGCCTGCGCGGGGATCCCCATGCGCGCGATCGCCTCGGCGGTGCCGCGCGTGGCGAGGATCCGGAAGCCGTTCTCGTGCAGGCGCTCGGCGATCGCGAAGGCGCCCGCCTTGTCGGCATCGGTGACCGAGATGAACACGGTGCCGTGCAGCGGCAGCGGGCAGCCGGCGGCCGCCTGCGCCTTGGCGAACGCGGTTGGAAAGTCGCGTGCGATCCCCATCACCTCCCCCGTCGAGCGCATCTCCGGGCCGAGCACCGCGTCGGAGCCCTCGAAGCGGTCAAACGGCAGCACCGCCTCCTTCACCGACACGTGGTCGCCGAAGCCCAGCCCTTCGCGCTCGCGCGGCAGTCCCAGCGCGGCGAGCTCCTCGCCCAGCATCACGCGGCAGGCGAGCTTCGCAAGCGGCAGGCCCACCGCCTTGGAGACGAACGGCACGGTACGCGAGGCCCGGGGATTGGCCTCGATCACGTACAGCTGCGAGGCGACCACGGCGTACTGCACGTTCAGCAGGCCCACCACGCCGATCTCAAGCGCCAGCTCGCGCGTGGCGGCGCGGATCTGCTCGAGCATCTCGCCTCCCAGCGAGTGCGGCGGCAGCACGCAGGCGGAGTCGCCGGAGTGCACGCCGGCCTCCTCCACGTGCTGCATGATCCCCCCGATCCACACCTCTTTGCCGTCGCACAGCGCGTCCACGTCCAGCTCGATCGCGTTCTCCAGGAAGCGGTCGAGGAAGATTTTTTGATGGGGGAGGGCTGTGTTCTGGGTCGCCGGGCCGGTCGCGGCGGCGGCAGTGGCCGAGGCGCCTGCCGCCCGGGCGATATCGCTCGGCGGTTCCGGGCGCGGTAGCTCGCGACGCAGATAGTCCGCCAGGCCCTCCGGCGAGTAGACGATCTCCATCGCGCGCCCGCCGAGCACGTAGGAGGGGCGCACCAGCAGCGGGTAGCCGACCTCCTCCCCACGCTGCAGCGCCTCCTCCATCGAGCACGCAGTCGCGTAGGGCGGTGCCCGGTAGCCAAGGCGGCCGAGCAGCTCGCCGAAGCGGCTGCGATCCTCGGCGAGATCGATCGCCTCTACGCTCGTGCCGAGCAGCGGCACGCCGGCGGCGTGCAAGCCCGCCGCGAGCTTCAGCGGGGTCTGCCCGCCGAACTGCACGATCACGCCCTCCGGCTGCTCGACCTCGATCACGCCGAGCACGTCCTCCAGTGTGAGCGGCTCGAAGTAGAGGCGGTCGGAGGTGTCGTAGTCGGTGGAGACGGTCTCGGGGTTGCAGTTGATCATCACCGCGTCGCGCCCCGACTCGCGCACCGTCATCGCCGCGTGCACGCAGCAGTAGTCGAACTCGATCCCCTGCCCGATGCGGTTGGGGCCGGCGCCGAGGATCACCACCGAGGGGCGCTCTCCCCGGCGCACCTCATGGGCAGGCGGCATGCCGTCCGCCGAAGGTCGCTCCCACGCCGAGTAGTAGTAGGGCGTCTGCGCGGGGAACTCCGCCGCACATGTGTCCACCGCCTTGAACGTACGCTCGCCCGCGAACGGCGCCTCCGGGTCCTGCGCCAGGGCGTGCAGCTCACGCAGAAACCACAGATCGACCGCGGTGCGCTCGTGTACCTCCTCGATCGCCACGCCACGGCGGAACAGCTCAAGGATCGCCTCGAAGCGCTCGGGGGCGGGGACGCCCAGATCCTCCAGCAACTGCTCGTCGGAGACGGCGCCAAAGCGCGGTGGCTTATCGAGCTCGCGCGAGCGCAGCGCCTTCGCGAACGCCTGCCCGAAGGTGCGCCCGATCGCCATCGCCTCCCCCACCGACTTCATGTGCGTGGAGAGCGTCGACTCCGCGCCGGGGAACTTCTCGAAGGCGAAGCGCGGCCACTTCACGACCACGTAGTCGATCGTCGGCTCGAAGCACGCCGGGGTGAGGCGGGTGATGTCGTTGGGGATCTCCTCCAGCAGATACCCCACCGCCAGGCGCGCCGCGATCTTCGCGATCGGGAAGCCCGTCGCCTTGGAGGCCAGTGCCGAGGAGCGCGAGACGCGCGGGTTCATCTCGATCACCAGCACCTCCTCGGTGCTCGGGTTGACCGCGAACTGCACGTTCGAGCCCCCCGTCTCCACCCCCACCGCGCGGATCACAGTGAGCGCCTGGTCGCGCAGGCGCTGGTAGAGGCTGTCGGGCAGCGTCTGCTGGGGGGCCACCGTGACCGAGTCGCCCGTGTGCACCCCCATCGGGTCGACGTTCTCGATCGAGCACACGATCACCACGTTGTCCGCGCGGTCGCGCATCACCTCCAGCTCGAACTCGCCCCACCCCAGCACCGACTGGTCGAGCAGCACCTGCCCGATCGGCGAGGCCTCCAGGCCCCGCGAGACGATCGTGCGGAACTCCTCCGGCGTGCGCGCGATCCCACCGCCGCGGCCGCCGAGCGTGTAGGCGGGGCGCACGATGCACGGCAGGCCGATATCGGGCAGCGCGTCCAGCGCCTGCGCGAGGCCGCTCTTTACGTCCACGCGGCGAAGCTCCTCGTCCCAGCCCGAGGCGATCGCGCTGGCCGGCATCCGCAGGCCCGCCTCGGCCATCGCCGCCCCGAACAGCTTGCGATCCTCCGCGCAGGCGATCGCCTCGTAGTTGGCACCGATCAGCTCCACCCCGTAGCGCTCGAGCGTGCCGTCGTCGTGCAGTGCCTTGGCGAGGTTCAGCGCGGTCTGCCCGCCGAGGGTAGGCAGCAGCGCGTCGGGGCGCTCGCGCTCGATCACCTGCGCCGCCGGCCCCGGCAGCAGCGGCTCGATATAGGTCGCGTCCGCCAGCTCCGGGTCGGTCATGATCGTCGCCGGGTTGGAGTTCATCAGGACAACCTCGTAGCCCTCCTCGCGCAGCACCTTGCACGCCTGCACGCCGGAGTAATCGAACTCCGCGGCCTGCCCGATCACGATCGGGCCCGAGCCCAGGATCAGGATGCGGTGGATGTCCTCACGCCGTGGCATCAGCCAAGGCTCCAATCCTCAATGAACAGCCCCTCCCCAGACCCCCCTTGTGGGGGTCCCCCCTTAAAAACCCCTTCGTATCCGTGTGCGTCATGCCGTCGCCTCCGCGATGCGCTGCAGAAAACGGTCGAACAGGTACACGCTGTCGTGCGGGCCCGGCCCCGCCTCGGGGTGGTACTGCACCGATCCGCCCGGCACGTCCAGCAGCTCCAGGCCCTCCACGGTGCGGTCGTAAAGGTTGACGTGCGAGAGCTGCGCCGCGCCGAAGTCGGTCTGCCAGCGCACCGGCTTATTGCCCTCGATCGTGCCCTGCCCGCTCGGGCCCACCACCGCGAAGCCGTGGTTCTGGGAGGTGATCTCCACGCGCCCGGTGTGCAGGTCCTTCACCGGGTGGTTGGCGCCGCGGTGGCCGAACGGAAGCTTGTAAGTATGCAGGCCCAGCGCCCTGCACAGCAGCTGGTGGCCAAGGCAGATCCCCCACACCGGCTTGCGCCCGATCAGCTCGCGCACGGTGTCCGTTATGTACCCCAGGGCGGCCGGGTCGCCCGGGCCGTTGGCCAGCAATATCGCGTCCGCGTCGCTGCCCAGCAGCTCGGCCGCCGGCGTCGCGCACGGGTACAGCGACACGCGCGCGCCGCGCTTGACGAGGTTGCGCACGATCGAGCCCTTGATCCCCGTGTCGATCACCGCGATCCGCGGCCCGTCGCCGTCGCCGTGGTGGCTGACTTCGGTGGGGCTCACCACCGCCGCTAGATCCTGCCCGTCCATCGGCGGCTCTTTTTCGATCAGCGCGCGGGCCTCGTCGGGCGCGATGCTCACGGGGAAGATCCCGCCGCGCATCGAGCCCTGCTCGCGGATGTGGCGCACCAGCGCGCGCGTGTCCACGCCGGTGATGCCCTGCACGCCGCAGTCCTGAAGCCACTGCAGCCAGCCCCGCTCGGCGCTCGGCGCGTCCTCGTTGTCGCACGCTTCGCGCATGATCGCGCCTCGTGCCCACGCGCGCTCTGACTCCATCGCCTCGCTGCTCACCCCGTAGTTGCCGATGTGGGGGTAGGTGAAGGTGATCAGCTGGCCCGCAAACGAGGGGTCGCTGATCGACTCCTGGTAGCCCGACATGCCGGTCGTGAACACGACCTCGCCGACCGTATGGCCGTCCGCCGCACACGCCTCGCCGTCGAAGCGGGCGCCGTCCTCCAGCAGCACATATGCGCTCGGCTCGCTCACAGGATCAGCCTCTGCACTTCCTTGAACTCCGGCGTGCCCGCGCGCTCCAGCAGCTCGAACAGCGCCGCCTCCACCGTCGTGATCACTGCGCCGGCGCGCTCCATGCGCTCCAGGCCCCGCTCGTAGTCGAGCGTGTGGCGCGAGCCGACCGCGTCCGCCGGGACGTGCACCTCGATGCCGCGCCCCAGCAGGTCGTGGACGGTCTGCGAGACGCATACGTGCGTCTCGATCCCGCACACCAGCGCCTGCGTTCGCCCGTGCTCGCCGATCCCCGAGCGCTCAAAGCCCTCCGCGCGGGCGGCGGAGAAGACGCTCTTCTCGATCCTTTGCTCGTCCTCCAGGCCAAGCTCCGGCGCGCTGTGGCCGAGGCCCTTTGGGTACTGCTCGCTCACTAGCGCCGGCAGCCCGAGGATGCGGGCCCCCTGCACGAGCTTGGCGCAGGAGCTTGCGACGCCGTCGAAGGATGCGTAGCCACGGAACGCCTCTTGGACGTCCACCACCACCAGCGCCGCGCGCTCGCGCGAGAGAAGGCTCATACGGCCACCGCCCTGTTCGCGCCGGGTGTACGCGTGTCTCTGCCGTCCACCTGTGCACGGTATGCCACCGCGCCCCCCGCCACAGTCAGCAGCACCTTTCCGCGCAGGCGCCTGCCGGCGAAGCAGCAATTCGCGGAGCGGCTTTGCCAGCCGTGCTCGCCCGCCACCCACTCGGTGTCCAGATCGATCAGCGCGATGTTGGCCCCTGCACCCTGGGCGATCGTCGGGACGGGGAGGCCAAACAGGGCGGCGCCGGCGGTCATCCGTTCGAGCAGTACTCCCAGGGGCAGTACTCCTGGCAACACCAGCTGGGTATAGAGCGCGGCGAACGCTGTCTCCAGGCCGGTCGTCCCCATCGGGGCCTGCGTGAACGGCAGTGCCTTCTCCACCTGCGCGTGCGGCGCGTGGTCG
>JBEKYV010000380.1:0-3914 GCA_049510515.1 Solirubrobacteraceae bacterium
TCAGGTAGCGCAACAGCTCGTCTTTGGTGATGTGAGCGACGATTCCGACGTGCGCGGCGCTCGCGCGCAGCGGCGCGTTGCGGACGAGCGACTGCAGCGGCTTGCTGTCCCAGCTGTTGCGCACGACCGGCGACAGGGTGTTGCCCTCGCGGGCGAGCACTTTCATCACCTGCGCGAACTCCGGCTCCAGGACGAGGAGTCGCTTGTCGGCGGGTGCGGTGGTGTCGGTGGCCTCGAGCGGGTCGCGGACTTCGGCGATCAGTCCTTCGCCGCTTGAGAGGCCGGACACGAGCCGGTCGGCGACGAAGTCCGGGTCGGCCGCGCCTAGCAGCGCTTGGACGTGGTCCCAGCTTGAGCCTTTGCGTCCTTTGCCGGAGGCGCCGACGAGCACGCAGAACTGGTTCGGGTAGTGGCGGGAGGCCTCGATCCGCAGGTGCGCGTGACGGCCGGCGGCGACGCCGAAGCAGACCAGGAACTGGATCAGCAGCGCGACGGGGTCGGCCTCGGTGTGCGGCTCGACCAGGCTGACGAACTCACCTGCGGGGCCGCGCAGCGCGGCCTCGGCGAGCGGCTGTGGCCAATCGCTCATGTCTTGTTAGCGCGGCGGGTGAGGTCGAGCTCGCGGATGTGGCCGTGAGCGAGCGCGAGTTCGTCGCGCAGTTGCGCGTTCTCGGCGCGGAGTCGCTTGTTCTCCTCGAGCGTGCCCCTGAGCCGGGTGCGGAGCGAGTCCTCGCTTGCCCGCTCGCCGGCGGGCAGGCGCGAGGACGCGACGTGCTGCTGGCCGCGTAGTTGCTCAATTGCGGCGCGTAGCTGCGGGTGGGCGTAGAGGAACGCGCGGCTCACGCCGGCCTCGGTAGCGACGTTCTGGAAGCTGACGGTCGCGCCAAGCCGGTCGAGTTTGGACAGCGCGCGGCGTGCGCGCTCCGCGGCGGCGAGCGATCGCGCGCCAGCTGCGCCGCGCAGTGCATCCGCGCGCCGCTCGCTCACCGGTTGGAGCCTTTCGCTTTGGCCTGTCGCCTAGCGGCCAGCTCGACCACGTCGATATCCGCATGCGCAGACCGTTCAGCGGCGTCGGCTCCGATCGCGTCTAGGGCCTCGAGGATCCGTTTCAGCGACCGCTTGTCGGTCTCGAGTAGTTCGACTAGCCGCACGTTCTCGTTCTCCTCGGCGCGTTTGCGCAGCGCGTGGGTGTGCGCGAGTTGGCGCTCGTGGATCTGCCGGAACGAGTTGTCGGTAAGGAAGTTGTCGCAGCTCAGGCACGCGTTCGGGTGCGGGCAGGACTGCACGAGCGGCAGTCCGCAGTACCCATTCGGGAGCGCCTGCTTGGCTCGCGCGATCCGCTCCTTCATCCACGCCGCCTGCTCCAATGGTCCGCCGGTCGGCAGCGCGATCCGCTCGCCGCGGATGTTGACGCGCTCGTGAAAGCCCATCATCTCCTTCTTGACGGTCTCATCGTCGAGGTGTGCGTAGTGGGCGGTCATCGCGATCGAGGCGTGATCGAGCACGCGCTGGATCACCGACAGCGGGATCCCCTCGTTGACCAGGCTGGTGCCGAGGTGATGGCGGAACCGGTGCGGGTGAACCCAGACAGCCAGCCGCCCCTGGCTGTCGCGGATCTCGGCCTTGCGCACATAGTTCTTGACGATCAGCCGGACCATCCTGCACGACAAGTGATGCCCCCCGCCGAGCGACGCAGGCGGGGAAGGCAGCAAGAAGCCGGTGCCGTCCGGGCCGTAGATCTCGTTCAGGTAGTCCTCTTGGCGGCAGAGCTGGTCGCGCAGTGTCGGGCCGATCGGGATCACCGCCTCCCGTCGGAGCTTCACGTTGAGATAGCGCAGGTACGGGTGGTTGTCCGAGCCGACCTCGAGCGCGTCGCGACGTAACGTGACGATGCTCGAGATCCGCAGCCCAGTGAACGCCAACAGCAAAATCACCGTCCGGTGCTGCTCTGACGGCAGCAGCGTCAAGTTCCCGGCATCGATGAACTGCTCGAACACCGGCGCCTCGATCCCGCGCGGGAGCCGGGAGCGATCTTGGGGGATCTCGCCGGCGTGGATCATCGCGCCGCGCGGCAGCCCCGCCAGCCCGTCATCCCACTGCTCCTCCAAGAACACCCGCAGCGCCCCCACCCGGGCGGCCTTGGTTCCCGCCGCCAGCCCGCTTGAGCGGACCGCCAGGAGCCAGTCCTCAAGCACGGTGCGGGTGATCCCCGCCGGCGATACGACCTCGGGCGCCCGCTCGGCCAGCCAGCCGCTGAACACCCGAAGGTGCTGCACGTAGTTGGCCATCGTCGTCGCAGATCCGCCGGACAGCAGCCGCGCACGGACCCACCGCTTGGCCGCCTCCTTCAACCACGGCTGCGCAATCCCCGAAAACAGGATCGAGCCGTCGCGAGCGGTGCTCTGAAGATCACCATGGGGCAGCTCGCGCAATGGCCACCGATCAACCGCCCACAACTCCTCCCAGCCGCGCGGCGCGCGGCCACCGTCGATCGCTTCAAGCGGCCTGGCGGTCATACGATCAGATCCGCCACCCGGTCAAGCACCCCGCGCTCTGCCAGCACCCGACGCAAGTCCTCAGCGGTCAGGTGCGTGTAGATCAGCGTCGAGGACGGCGAGCGGTGCGTCAGCACCGCGCCGATCACCTCAAGCGCGACCCCGTCGCGATACGCCAACGTCGCAAACGTATGCCGAAGCTGATGAACAGTGAAGTGAAACCCGACCTGTCGGCGGGTGCGCATCACGATCTCGTTCACCGACAAGTAACTCAGCGGCCGGCCGATCTCCCCGCCCCACAAATTCACGAACACGAAATCCGAGTCAACCTCGCCGTACTCCTCGTGCATGTAGTCAGCCCACAGCCGAATCAGCTCGCCCGGCACCGGCACCGACCCGCGCGCCCCGCCCTTTGACCGCGCCCGACCGCGATCGCCATCGCGCGGCACGATCTCGATCCGCCGCTCCCACGACACCACATCCTCATGCCGCAACCCGAGCGCCTGCCCGACCCGCATCCCCGTCGACGCCAGCAGCGCGAACAAGAACCGATCACGCAGCCGCTGCTGGCAGTCGATCACCGCCGCCACCTGCTCCAAGCTCAACGTCCGCGGCAGCCGCTGACGCTCGGGCAGCCGCACCGCCCGGCCGCGCGGCCTGGCCCGAGCGATCCCGTGCAGAAACGGCTTATAGCCACCGCGACCGCTGCGCGTGCGGACCACCAACCGCTCCGCCAACGTGTTCCCACGCCGCCCCTGGAACTCGTAGAACGACACCACCGCCGTCAGCATCCGATTCACCGTCGACGCCGACCGCTTCGCCGCCTGCTCGCTAAGCACCAGCACGTTCGGCGCCGGCCTCCGCGCCCACGCCGCGAACTCGCCCAACTCCGCGACCGACACCCGATCCCACTCCAGATCCCGCTCGCCCAAGAACGACCAGAACGCCGCCAAGTCGCGCGCATACGCCTCGACCGTGTTCGGCGAACGCTCGATCCCCGTCAGCCAGCCGAGGAACTCGTCGACCAGCCCCACCAGCCGACCGTCCGGTCCGACCACCGTCCACGACTCCACCCCGCTCGACGGCATCCGCACCCGCCGAACTGCGAACCCCCGCGGCATCCCACCGACGTAATCGTCATCCATGACGCAACCCAACATAGACCCGCAACCGGACGGATCTACACCGCCGACGTCACAGACATCGGCAACACCCCCACATATCGCCTCAGCGCTCCCGCTCCAGACGCCGCCCGTGGACGTCATTTACACGAAACGACGACCCCACATAAGGAACGGAAGGAGCAGTCATTCGGCAGCCATCGGTCGCTGCTGCTCGCGAATCGCGAAGCGGAACCGAGAGCCGGGGATCAGGCGCCGTTCATGCTGCCTGGACGGCCGTCGCGGGGAGCAGATCGAG
>JBEKYV010000381.1:0-3908 GCA_049510515.1 Solirubrobacteraceae bacterium
GGATCTCGTCCATGGCGTCGCCTTTATGACCGCGGTGGTCGCCGGCGCTGTCGCGGAGCCCCCGGAGGTCGTTGTCGCGCCCGGGCCGGCAGCGGTCGCGCCGCCGGTAAGGCCCTGGCTAGCGGGCAGCACGTACGCGGTCGCGGTGATCGTCGCGGTGAGCACGCCGGAGCCGCCCGAGCCACTCGATTCGCCCGAGCCTGAGTTTTCGACGGTGATGTCAGCTCCCTGGATCGTCAACAGACGCCCGTTCACCGTCAGCTGGCCGGCGGTGCTGCGCTGCGCGAAGCCGTCAATCCCCCCAAGCAGGTGCGCCAACCCCGCGAAGCTGCCTCTGAAGACGAACGTGAACGGCATCGGCGTGAAGGCCGATGGCGTCGCGGAGGCGGCCGCAGCGGCCGCGGCGGAGGAGCTGCCGGAGCCGCTGCCGCCGGAGCTGCCAGTGCTGATCGAGGCAAATTCGATGTCATGCTGGTCAGACGCCAGTTCGAGTTGGTAGATCAGCGAAGGCACTTCCTCGGCCGGCGGCACCGCTTTGCCGAGGCTCACCACCGAGCTGTAAGCGGCGTTGTAGCGCTGCTCGGCGGCGCGCGCGCTGTTGGCCTGGCTCTTGGCAGTTTCGAGCTGCTGACGGGCGCTCTGCACCTGCGCCTGCTCGGCCCCCGCCTTGCTGCGCTCGGGGGAGACGACCAGCACCCAGCCGCCGGCCAGCAGCACCAGCACGACGACGGCGATCAGCACCATGCGGTCGCGGGTGGTCATTGCGCCGCCCCCTTATCGCTGGTGGACACCGCTTTCGGGCCGCTTTTGCTCGACGAGCCGCCAGCGGGGGATTCGCCCGAGGCGCTCGCCTCCAGCGTCTGGGCGCTCGAGCTGGGCGGCGCCGGCAGCGGCTGGAAGCTCACCTGCGCGGTAAAGGAAGGGGCGTCTGGCGGGCACGAGCCGCCGGAGCCGCTCGAGCCGCCGCCGCCGCTGCCCGACCTGGTCGAGCTCTGCAGGGTAACGTTGCTGACGCCGCTCACCAAACGCAGGCGCACAAGCATCTGCGCCACCGCGACCTGGCTGGTCGCGCACCCGGCGAGCGTGAAGGTGGGGGTGGTGCCGGGCGGCGTGGCGGAGGCCACGGGCGCCGCGGCGGCGGCGGTAGAGGATGAGGAGGAGGCTGCTGTAGCGGAGGTTGTGGACGTCGTGGAGCTGGCCACAGGGGGGGCCGCGGCTTTGCTCGCCGACCCCGTCGAGGAGCCGATCGTGCCCTGCAGCGAGCTGAGCGAGATCGTGCGCGGCAGCACACGGCTCAGTTCGTTCATCGTCGCCGACCAGTCGAAGCGCGAGCCGATCAGCTGCGAGATCGCCTGCAGGCGCTGTTCGCGCATCTGCAGGAAGCTCGTGTACGAGGACAGCTGCGCGGCCTGGGACTGCACCTGCTGCGCCTGCGCGGACAGCGCCGCCGCTTCGGCCTTGCGGCTCTCGAGCTGGTGGCTGGCCGACCCGTACATAAAGACGAGGATCGCGGCGCCCGCCAGCAGCCCAAGCACCGCGAATGCCATGCCCTGCGAGCGTCGCCCGACGGCACCGCCCTTGCGCTGTTCGGCGGGGATCAGGTTGACGGCTCTCATCGCGGCGCCTCCTCGGTCGCGAGGCCGGTGGCGATCGCCAGGCGGTGGAGGGAGATCGTTTGGGCGGCGCCCGCGTCCCCACCGTGCGCGTAGTGCACCGACTCGCGGCGCACCTGCAAACCGAGGTCGGCCTCGAGCACCTCCGCGAAGCCGCGCATCTCCAGAACCGGCCCGCTCAATACGACGCTGCTCACTTCACCGCCGCCCTCCTGGGAGCGGTGGAAGTCAAGCGAGTTGCGCACCTCGCCGACGATCTCGCGGATGCCGTTCTCCAGCACCATCCGCACCTCGGGGTCGACGCTCGGCGCCGTGACGACGGCGGCGGCCGGCTCCGGGGTCTGCGCGAGCGCCAACGTGTCCACAGCCTCGGGGTCCGGCAGCACGGGAACCGCGGTCGGCTCGGGCAAAACTGGCGGCGTCGGTTGGGAGGCCGCGCCGGGGAGAGGCAGATCGAACTCGGCCAGCAGCGCGCGGGCATCAACGAGCGGGATTCCCTTCCGCTCGGCGATCTCGCTCGCCATCGCCTCAAGACCGCCGCCAACGACGCGGGTGAAGCGGCACAGCGTGCCCTCGGCAATCGCCATGTTCGTGAGGCCGCCGACGTTCAGGTACAGCACGCGCTCCTGGCGCTCCGCGGCGGCATCGTCGCTGCCCTCGCCCTCGTGCGCCGGCTGGGCGTTGACAACGCCCGGGTGGTAGAGCGAGCGGATCAGCGCGAATGCGGAGAGGTCGATGCCCTCCGGACGCAGCCCTGCGTGCTGCACGGCACGCAGCAGCCGCTCCACCATCTCGCGCTGGGCTGCCACGACGATCACGCGCTGACGCGGCCCGTTGGGGGTATCGAACACGCCGAGCGAGTGGTAGTCCAGCACCGCAGAGGCCAGTGGCATCGGCACCTGGTCCTCGGCCTGGAAGCGCACTGCCGTGTCGAGATCCTTGCGGTCTGCCACCGGCGGCAGCTCCAGCGTGCGCAGCACCGTGCGCTGGTTGGCCAGCCCCACCCGCACGCGCTTGCCGAGGCCGGCGTCGCGGAAGAGCTCCTGCAGCGCCAAGCCGAGCTCGCGCTCGTCGATCACCTCGCCCTCGCGCATGATGTCCGGCGCGAGGGCAACACCTGCCGCGCGCTCAACGACGATCCCGCCGTTGACGTGCGCCTGCACGGCCGCGATGTAGCCGGGCTGGATGTCCAGCCCGACGACGCTCCCCCCCCCACGACCGAGGGAGAGATTGAGGTTCAGGTTCGGCTTCAGTGCGCTGAGCGACGGCATTGGCAAAGGGGTCATCGACTTTTCTCATCGATCGCTGAAGGGGCAATTTTCCGCGACGCCATTTCGTCCATCCGGTGGACGGGTCGCGCCGACGCACCCGCAGGCATCGATCGTGCTGTCGCGCTCGCCGCAACCATCAGTGCACGAAGCTGTGCAGGTACCAGTTGACGAGCGGTTGCCCGGCGAACACCGCCACGATCCCCCCCAGCGCCAGAAAGGGCCCGAACGGCACCGCGGTCTTACGCCCTGCTTTGGCGCCCTTGCGCGCGACGATCACGGCACCCACCAGCACGCCGCTCAACAGCGCGATCAGGATCGCGGGCGCGACGGCCGCGCCGAGGAACAGCCCCATCACACCCGCCAGCTTTACGTCGCCCATTCCCATCCCCCCGGGATAGGCAAGCGCCGCGGCGAGCAGGAAGCCCCCCGCGGCGGCGCCCGCGATTAGCCGTGCCGGCTCGCCCATGGGGTCAAGCGCCGTCCCCAGCCCGAGAGCGAGCAGCGCACCGGCGCCGGTCAGCTTGTTGGGGATGATGCGGTGCTCGAGGTCGATCAACGCAGCGGGCACCAGCAGCAGGATCAGCGTCACCGACAGCGCGATCCCCGCGGCGCTGTCATGCGTGAGCACCGCGCCGGCGCATAGCAGCGCCGTGCCGGCCTCCACCAGCGGGTACCGGGGCGAGATCGGCGCCGCGCAGGTGCGGCAGTGGCCCCTGAGCATGAGCCACGAGAGGATCGGGATGTTGTCGTAGGGCCTCACCGGCGTGCCGCAGGAGGTGCAGCGCGAGCGTGGCTTGACGATCGACTCGCGCCTGGGGAGGCGGTACGTGACGACGTTGAGGAAGGAGCCGAAGACGGCGCCCATCACTCCGGCGAGGGTTGCCTCCATGCGGTGATGATCGGCGGGGGTGGGGCGGGGCTTGAGCGGGTGGGGATTCTCCGGCGATCCCTGGCGGCGCCCGGGGGCTCAAGCTCGGTCTTCTGCTGACGAAGCGAGTCCTCGTCTACGAGGACCACGTTTTGC
>JBEKYV010000382.1:0-3906 GCA_049510515.1 Solirubrobacteraceae bacterium
GCCGGCACCTCGGCGACGATCTGATAGGTATCGCCCGCCACCGCATCGTCGGGGACGACCACCTCCAGCACCGGCTGCCCACTCACGGTGAGCGTCCCCACCCCGGCAGGTGCAACAGCCGCGATCTACCGGCTCTCGACCAAGGTGCGCGGCAACACGAGCAGCGCGAAGCTGTTCCCCACGGACAGCCTCCCCGAGCCGGTCGGCCTCAGCTCTTGAGCCCCAGCTGCGCGGCGTATGTGGCCCGGTAGGCCCGCTGCGCGTTCAACACCCGCCGCACGTATTCGCGCGTCTGCGCGAACGGGATCGCTTCGATGGTCAGTTCCTTCCCTTCCGCGCGCGCCCGCGCCACCCATTCATCGACGTTGGTCAACCCCGCGTTGTAGGCGGCGACCGCCAGCATCTCGCTGCCCCCGTAGTGGTTGAGCAGGTAGCGCAGGTAGTAGCTGCCGTACGCAATGTTGACCGACGGCGTCGCCAGATCGCCGGTTTGGAAGCTCACCCCGCCGGAGAGGTGGGCGAGGAACAGCGCGGTGGAGGGAAGGATCTGCATCAGGCCCTGCGCGCCGGCGGAGGAGGGGCGCGGGTCAAACTTGGTCTCGGCGTAGATGACCCCGGCAATCAAAGCGGGATCGAGGTGCTTTTCGGAGGCCTGCTCGCGGATCACGCTCGCGTCCTGCAGCGGCAACGTCAGTTCCCTCACCGCGTGCTCCAGGCGCGGGACAATCGCGATGATCAGCCCGATCGCCACGGCGAGCACCAGCAGCGTCCTCAGCCCTCGCCGCCCTCTCGACCCCCGCCCGCCCGACCGATCGAAGATCGGCCGGCGCCGACGCCGGCGGGCCGGCGATCGGTCGCCTCGCGCGGGTGGGCGCCGCGCATACAACTCGTGAGCTTGAGTGTTCACCCCTTCAGCTTGGCAAGTATCTCCGACAGCTTCTCCGCCAACCGCGTTTCGCTGCCATCGTTGCACACCACGAAGCTGGCGCGCGCGGCCTTCTGCTCCTGCGAGAGCTGACGCGCGGCGCGCTCCTGCACCAGCTCGTGGCCGCGGCCCGCGGCGCGTTCGCGACGCAGCGCCTCGGGCGCGACGACGGCGATTGTGACGTCGTACAGCCGCTCCATCCCCGCCTCAAACAGCAGCGGAACCTCGACAACCGCGGCAGGCGGCGGCGGCGAAAGCGCGCGCGCGCCCGTCAGCCACTCGCCCACCCGCTCGCCCACCAGCGGCCACAGCAGCCCCTCCAACCAGCTGCGCTCCTGATCGCCGGCGAACGCGCGTCGTGCGATCGCGGCGCGATCGACCACGCCGGCCGCCGCCACTTCAGGCCCCCAGCGCTCCACGACGGCCTCCCGCACGCGTGGATCGCGCGTGTACAGCTCGTGCACAACCGTGTCGGTCGAGAGCACGACCGCCCCCAATCCCTCCAAAGCAGCCAGCGCCGTGGACTTGCCGGCGCCGATGCCGCCCGTCAGCCCTACCAGTGGGACCGACCGCTCGACTTCCTGCACGAGGCGGGGTCAGTCCTGGGCGGCGTCGCTCGCGGCGGGCGTCAGGTCGGGATCCTCCGCCGCCGGCTCGCTCTCCGGTGCCTCGGCAGAGGCTTCCGGCTCCTCTGCGGCGACAGGCTCCTCCGCGACCGGAGCGCTCTGCGGCTCGGCAGCCTCGGCCGCCGGCTCTTCCTCCGTCATAGGCTCAGCCACTGCCGCCTCGGGCTCGCTCGCAACCTCAACCTCGGCCGCAGGCTCAGCTGCCGTAGCGGGCTCCGCGGCCGCCGCCTCAGGCTCGACCGCCGGCTCGGGCGCCGCAACGGAGTCGGCGACCCCCGCCTCGGGCTCGCTCGCAACCTCAACCTCGGCCGCGGCCTCGGGCTCAACCGCGACCTCCGCCTGCGGGACCTGCGGCGCGACGGCCGTCTGCGGCTGGGCCTGCGCCACCTCGGCGGTGTCCTCACCCACACCCTCCGCCGAGGGCTCGCCCTCATGCGCCCCGGCCTCGATGGTGGCCTCCCCCGTCGGCGGCTCGTTGCCGGAGGCGCCGGCCGGACGGGGCAGCGGCAGGATCTGGTCCTCGACGCGCTTGGCCGACAGCGACAGGCGACGGCGCTCGGAGTCGATCTCGAGGATCTTCACGCGGATCTCATCGCCCGGGTGGACAACCTCGCGCGGGCTTTCGACATGGTGGGCGGCCAACTCGGAGATGTGCACGAGCCCCTCGACGCCATCGAGGATCTCCACGAAGGCGCCGAAGGTGACGACCTTGGTGACGGTGCCCTCCAGCTCGTCGCCGATGTTGTAGGTGTCGACGATCCGCTGCCACGGGTCTTCCTGGGTCTGCTTCAGACCCAGCGAGATGCGTTGGCGGTCGCGGTCGATGTCGAGCACCTTGACCTGCACGGTGTCGCCGATGTTGAGGATCTCGGAGGGGTGGTTGACGTGCGACCACGACAGCTCGGAGATGTGGATCAGGCCGTCGATGCCGTCGAGGTCCACGAACGCGCCGAAGTCGACGATGTTGGAGATCTGCCCCTCGACGACGAGCCCTGGCTGCAGGCGGTCGAGGATCTGCTGGCGGACCTCCTTACGCTCTTCCTCGAGCACCGCGCGCCGGGAGAGCACCACGTTGTTGCGCGAGCGGTTGAGCTCGATCACCTTCGTCTCGATTTTCGTGCCCATGTATTCGTCGAGGTTGGGCACGCGGCGGATGTCCACCAGCGAAGCCGGCAGGAAGCCGCGCACGCCGAGGTCGATGATCAGGCCGCCCTTGACGACCTCGATCACATTGCCCTCCACGGGCTGGCCCGACTCCGCGGCAGCCTCGATGCGCCGCCACGCCTTCTCGAAGCGGGCGCGCTTCTTGGACATGATCAGGCGGCCGTCCTGGTCCTCCTTGGTCATGACGATCGCGTCGACCTCCTCGCCGAGCTCGACCTCGTCGTGGGGGTCGACCGACTTGCGGATCGACAGCTCTTGGGAGGGGATGACGCCCTCGGACTTGTAGCCGATGTCAACCAGCACCTCGTCCTTGTCGATCCGCACGACGCGCCCCGTGACCACCTCGCCCTCCTCGAAGGGCTGCATCGTGGCGTCGTAGTTGGGGACGATCTGCCCGTCGATTTCGAGCAGGAGGCCGTTGGATCCCTCGACCACGTGGGCCTCGGGCTTCTCGATCAAAGCTTGCACCGCTCGAAGCCTAGCGCAGCACGATCGGTATGGGACCCTGCCCACCACCCACTCGGCTTCTCACGCGCCAACACACACCCCGGCAACACCGTCGCGCAGGCCTAGCGTTCGTATGATTGCCAGCGATGCCCGTACGCGCGACCAAGCGGGGAATCGAGCGCACCCGCCTGCAGGGCGAGTGCGATGTGCTGGTGTGCGGCGCCAGCTTCGCGGGCCTCACGATCGCCCGGGAGCTGGCGGGAAGTGGCGCACGGGTGCTGGTGATCGACCGCTACGAGATCGGCGAGCGCCAGACCTCCGCGTGCGGGGTGCCCACCACCTGGCTGGACGCACTGCAGCTGCGCGGCGCGCTGCGCCAGACCTTCGGGGAGCTCACGGTGCACACCCCCTGGAGGAGCGCGCGCTGGAGGCTGCCGTGGCGCACCTGCGCAGAATCTCCGTGCATGCCTGAGAACCCCATCGCCGTTGCCATGAGCGGTGGAGTGGATAGCTCCACCGTGGCCGCGCTGCTGGTGCGCCAGGGCCGTTCGATCGTCGGAATGACCATGCAGTTGTGGAACCAGCGCCGCCTGCCGGAGCTCTCGGCCGAAGGCGGCGTGGGCCGGTGCTGCTCGCTCGACGATGTCTATGACGCGCGCCGTGTGGCCGAACAAGTGGGCATTCCTTACTACGTGGTGAATTTCGAGCGGCAGTTTGAAGAGCAGGTGGTGAAGCCGTTCGTCG
>JBEKYV010000383.1:0-3903 GCA_049510515.1 Solirubrobacteraceae bacterium
CCGCACCAACTGATCACGCTCAGCGTCAGTCAACTCCAACACCTGCTTGGGCCGTCCAGTTCTTGGCATACCACAGCATACCAAACTTAACCAGCGAACTTACGGCGCGGGACACTAGCAATGGATCACGTGTGGTCTTCGATCGTTCGTCTGGAGGTGTCGGGCCGTTGTATGTGCGCCAGAACGGTGAAGGGCCACAGAGCCCGATGAACGGCGAAGAATGCCTCGATGCGGTGGATGCTTGCACGATTCTTGTCTCGGCGGGTGAAGCCAGTTACCTGGGTGCAAACACAGAAGATACAAAGATCTTCTACCGCGAAAACGAAGACCTATACGAGTACAACCTCATGGCCGGGCGGGTTTCTGGCCAGACTACAGCGCTCACCAATGACGGGAAAGTGCGGCGAGCCAAACGCCTGGCAGCTCACCCCGAGGGGCCGCGAGGTAGAGCACGCAATCCGCGAACAGGCCGGGCCCACGATGGCCTGATATGAGCAGCGCGCGAAATGCCGAGGAGCTTGGCGGCCGCAAGCGAACAGCCTCGGTCAGCCGTCGAACACGATCCCGAAGCGTTCGTCGAAAGTGTCTCGACTCTCCACCGCGACCGCTTGGGCGAAGCGGCTGGCGGTGGCCGTGAACTGGTCGAGGAAGCCGACGCTGCCGAGCAGCACGAAGCCGTCGCTGTGCCAGTCCTGCACGAACCCAACCTGGGCATGCCATTGGCGATATCCGCCTTCTTCGGCGTCGCTTGGGTGTAGACGCAGGCCGATCGTCTTGTACCGAGCCGTGAGCACTCTGCCGCCGACCACGTGATCGGCTTCGCCCTCGTTGTCGGAGAGGTCGATGCCCAGCGACTCGGTGAGCAGGTCACTGGCGAGGATCGCGTCGGCGCCGGTGTCGATCAGACCGACCAGCCGCGAAGTGCTTTGGTCCTCGTGCACGAGCGAGCTGGGCACGAACGGCCGCAGGATCGGCTTACCAAGTCGGGTGGACTGTGTGTCCTCCCGGTAGGAGTAGAGCCAGGGCAGCGGTTGAGCAGGCACGTCAGCCAAGGCCGACGTCATACAACGGCTCATCCGCATACGGGACGCGGCCCTGTACCACTACATGGTTGCGGCCCTTTGCCTTGCGCAGGACCACAAGCGGGTCCTTGTCGGCGATTACGATCTCGCCCGTACGCCAGTCGATCGCGACGTACTGACCTTCATAGTGGGAGAAGTCGGTGTGGATCGTTTTCCGTTTCGCGGTCACTGGCCCGCATCCTAGCTCACGGTTCACGCCTCCCACGCAAACGCGAGCAACCGCCAGGTCGCAGACGCCTCCGGTGTGCGGTTCTCCGAGCCCGGGCATTGGGGGCGGCTTTGTCTGGCGCACGGGAGGTGCCCCCCGACCTTGCTGGCTGCGGAAAGAGCGGACTACGTGTCCAGCCCGGGGATTGGGTCTGTTGGCAGCGGTCCGTGGATCGCTTCGAGCTTGCTGAGGTCCAGCTGATCCTGCAGCCGGCCCGCGAGGCGCTTGAAGCCGACGAGGCTGGGCAGAGCGGCGACGGGTGCCTGTTGACCGTCGACTTCGAGGTGCTCGGCGGACTGGGCGACGGTGTCATAGTCCAGAGGAGGGAGCCCTCCGCGCATGATGTCGATGATGCCGTGGCGACTGTGGATGCGCAGGTGGTGGGTGTTGGCGACATCCTCGGGCGTGAGGATCTTGCCGTCTCGCAGCCGCCTGGCGTCGACGCGCTGCAGGAAGCGCAGCACCGCGGCATCGGTCTTGGGGCCGTCGGGCACGAGCAGGTCGCTGTCTTTGGTAGCGCGCACGTAGCCGTGGTAGATGACGCTGAAGCCGCCGATAACGACATAGTCCAACCCGACCGCGTTGGCGTCGATGACGACGCCGTCGAGGTCAGGACCAGTAGGCTCGTCTGGGGACACGGCCGGCACGGATCGAGGCGGCCAGCAGGGAAACCGCCTGCTGGGAGAGCTTCTGGCCCTGTGCAATTCGCTGGGACGGAGTCAGCGCCATGTCCATAGCACGTTCCTGCTCGGCCTCTTCGCGGTTGATGACGGCCCACTCGGCCTCATGCCCCACGGAGAGCAGGGGGGTATCGCGGTTACGATTGCTCATACCCTGATTCTACCGTCGCGCCCACGGGTGCCTGAGCGTTCGGCGCGTCATCTCTTGCGGGTTGGAGCCGTCCAACCCCCGATTTGGGGCTCAACTCGTACGGCCTGGATGCCGAAGTTGGTGTTGATGGCTCAGATCTCGCGCCCTTTCCAGATCGCGCTGCTGGCTCTGCTCGCGCTCGCGATGCTGATGGCTACCTGGTTCACGGTGCTGCACCGCTCCACGACGACCTCCGGCGCGGGCTCCTCGCCAAATGCCTCCTCGGCGGGCAACTCGCCGAGCCACGCCGCCACGCACGCTGCCTCGTCCGGCGCGGGCTCCGGCCAGGTCTACCACGGCCCCGTGCCGGGCCTGGAAGGTCTGACGCGGGACATCAAACGGGCTCATGAAGCCGGGGCCAAGGAGGAACGGGGCGTCGGATACGAGGAAACGCACGCCGGTGAAGTACGCGGCTCGACCACCGCCGCTGCCGCCGGGTCCACCGCCAAGACGCACGCCTCCACGACCACTTCGGCCACGTCCACGCACCACACGACCACTTCGGCCGCCTCCACGCACCACGCGACCACCACCGTGCATATGCATCACGCCACCGTGACCACCGTGCACACGCGCCACAGCGGCTCGACCGCCGCCGGCTCCCACGCGCGGACGCACGGGTCGCACGCGGCGGCCACCCCGGCTCCGGCCGCGACGGCGGCGCTCACCCTTCACAATCTCACCGAAGCGCTGCATCTGAAGGCGATTGTCGACCTGGTCGAAGCGATCGATCCCGGGCTCGGGCTGAAGTCGAAGGTCGCCCACGGGGAAAGCGTCATCGTGGCCAGGATGAAGGCCGCTCTGCAGCCGGCCCCACCGGCGAGAATCGCCGCCGAGTTGCACCAGGGTAAGACCGTGCTGCTGCTGTTCCTGAACCCCAAGAGCTACGACGACGACGCCACGGCGATCGACACCACCGAGGTCGCTTACAAGCTCCGCCACCACGTCGCCGCGCACCTCGCGCTCGCCAACCAGGTCAACTCGTTTGGCTCGATCACGCGCAACATCCAGGTCTACCAGACCCCGACGCTGCTGGTCATCAACCCCAAGCGCGAAGTCACGACGATCACCGGGCTGACCGACGAATTTGCGCTCGAACAGGCGATCGCCGAAGCCAAAGGGTAGGGCCGCAGCGTTCCGCGCCGGGCAACTGTCGCCCCTTTGCGCTTGCGGAGCCAGCCTGGGCCGACGCTGTGCGGATGACGCCGGCGGAGGCGTAACCACGCGTAAACTCGGTTTGGTGATCGCGCAAGAGTTCTTCGCAACGCATCTCGAGCGCCCGCAGGGCCGCGGGCACACACCCGACGACGCACACACCGGTGCTGCCGGCGGGGCGGCCTGTGGCGATCTGGTGCGCATCTCGCTTGCGCTTGACGAGTCCTCGCCCGAGGGCACGATCGCTGACGCCGGCTTCGACGCCTCGGGCTGCGGTGCGGCGCTCGCCGCCGGCTCGGCCACGGTTGCCCTCGTGCGCGGGGCGTCGCTGCTGGCGGCCGCGCGTGTGGGCGTGGAGGAGATATCAGCCGAGCTGGGCGGACTGCACCCCGCCAAGCGCCACGCAGCCGAGCTGGCGGCCGACGCTTTGCACCGCGCGCTTGGGGCCGCCGCGCGGGCCTCTGCTGCGCTCGCGCCGCCGCCCGATGGTGCCCAGCGCGCGCTGGTCGCGATGAGCGGCGGCGTGGACTCCGCCGTGGCCGCGCTGCTGACCGCGCGTGGGGGGGAGGAGGTGGTGTGCGTGACGCT
>JBEKYV010000384.1:0-3896 GCA_049510515.1 Solirubrobacteraceae bacterium
CGCGTACCCGTCGAAGAAGTGCTCGGCATCCAGCAGCACGCGCTTGCCGGCGCTCACGAGGAACGCGATCGACTCGGCGATCATCGCCAGGTTCTCCTCGCGCGAGACGCGCAGCACCTTCTCGACGTGCAGCGGCGAGGCCTTCCCCACCAGTGTGCAGGCCGCCGCGTTGCACTCCGCGAGCACGCGCAGCCCGTCGTCGGCCGCCGCCTCGATCCCGCGCCGGCGGGTCATCCCGAAGGCGACGATCTCGGCGTGCGCGAGCGACTCGTGCTCGAGCAGCTCGAACAGCGCCCGCTCCTTCGGGTTGGACGCCGGGAAGCCGGCCTCGATCAGCTCGACGCCTAGCTCGTCCAGCGCATGCACTACGCGCACCTTCTCATCGGCCGTCAGGCTCAGCCCGCCGCCGCCCATGCCGTCGCGCAGGGTCGCGTCGTAGAGCTCGATCCTCGACATCGGGCGCTCAGCCGCTCGCGGCGCTCCGCGACCGCGCCGGGACCGCCTCCGGGGACTCGCCAGCGGGCGTCTCCAGGGCGGGCGCGCTGACGACGTCCAGCCACTCCCGGTAGCGCTCGCTGCGGCCGTGGATCGCGTCGTCGAAGGCCGCCTGCAGCACCCGCGTGATCTCACCCGGGCGGCCGGTGCCGATCGCGTGGTCGTCGATCTCGCGCACCGGCACCAGCTCGGCCGCGGTGCCCGACAGGAAGACCTCATCGGCGAGGTACATCTCCGCGCGCGCCACGTTGCGCTCGACCACCGTGTAGCCGAGGTCCTGGGCGATCTGGATCACCGAGCGGCGCGTGATCCCGTCGAGGATCGAGTTGTGCTGGCCGGGCGTGGCGATCTCGCCCTCGCGCACCACGTACACGTTCTCGCCGGTGCCCTCGCACACGTGGCCGTGTTCGTCGAGCAGGATCGCCTCCTCGTAGCCGGCCTTGATCGACTCGATCTTCGCGAGCACGCTGTTGAGGTACTGGCCGGAGGCCTTGGCATGGGGGATCAGCGAGCGCGGGCCGATCCGCTCCCACGAGGAGACCTTCGCGCGCACGCCGTTGCGCATCCCCTCCTCCCCCAGATATGTCCCCCACTCCCAGCAGGCGATCGCCACGTCCACCGGCGAGTCGAGCGGGTTGAGCCCCATCGAGCCGGAGCCGCGGAAGACGATCGGGCGGATGTAGCAGGAGGAGAGCCCATTGCGCGCAACAAGCTCGCGGGTGGCCTCGCGCAGCTGCGCTTCGGAGTAGGGCACCGGCATGTAGTAGAGTTCAGCTGAGCGCAGCAGCCGCTGCACGTGCTCGGCGTTGCGGAACACGGCCGGTCCGAGCTCGGTCTCGTAGCAGCGCACCCCCTCGAACACCCCCGTGCCGTAGTGCAGGCCGTGGGTCAGGACGTGGACGTTGGCCTCCTGCCAGGGAACGAAGTCTCCGTTCATCCAGATGAGGTCTGTGGGTTCCACGATCCTGCTCCTGTTCTCGTCTCGCTGGTTGGGGAGGTTGGCCACCATAAGTCTGGCAGAAGAGGGGCCCGACCGAACCCGGGTGACACGCGCCGTCGGCGCGTCCCCGTTTCGGCCAGCCGGCCTTCGGCCGCTTGCGCCACCGTCTCTATAGGTAGTACAGCACCGCCCGCGTCGCGTCGGCCGTGCTGGCCGCGCCTCCCAGGTCGGGGGTGCGCACGCCGTCGTCGAGCGCGCGTTCCACGGCTGATTCTACCTCCAGCGCCTGCTCATCCATGTCGAGGCTGTTGCGCAGCATCAGAGCGGCGGACAGGAACATCGCCAGCGGGTTGGCGATCCCCTCCCCGGCGATGTCCGGCGCCGAGCCGTGCACCGGCTCATACAGCCCGGGAGCACGCGGCTCGCGGTCGCCCAGCGAGGCGCTCGGCAGCATCCCGATCGAGCCCGTCAGCATCGCCGCCTCGTCGGAGAGGATGTCCCCGAACATGTTCTCCGTGAGCAGCACGTCGAAGTGGCGGGGGTTGGCGATCAGCTGCATCGCGGCGTTATCGACCAGCATGTGCTCGAGCTCGACGTGCGGGTATTCGCGGTCCTGCACGCCGCTGACGACCTCGCGCCACAGCCGCGATGTTTCCAGCACGTTGGCCTTGTCGACGCTCGTCACCTTCGTGTGAGCTGCGTTGAAGGCCGTACGCGCGACCCGCTCGATCTCCTTGACGGTGTAGGTGCAGAGGTCGCTGGCGGACTCTGGCGTGCGCGTCTTCTCGCCGAAGTAGATCCCGCCGGTCAGCTCGCGCACGACCAGCAGGTCGACGTCTTCGATCCGCTCGCGCCGCAGCGGCGAGGATTCATACAGCTGGCGCAGCGGGCGCACCGGGCGCACGTTGGCGTACAGCTCAAGGCCCTGGCGCAGCTCCAGCAGACCCCGCTCCGGGCGCGGCGCCCCCGGGACGGTGCTGTCCCACTTCGGGCCTCCGACCGCCCCGAGCAGCACCGCGTCGGCGCGCTTGCACGCCGCCAGTGTCTCCGCGGTCAGTGGCTCGCCGTGGGCGTCGATCGAGGCGCCGCCGATCGGGCGCTCGTCGAGCTCGAACTCACCGACGGCGTTCAGCACTTCACGCGCGGCCGCCATGATTTCCGGCCCGATCCCGTCCCCGGGCAACAGCACGATCCGCTTGCTCATCGTGCCGCCTCATACGCCGTGATCAACGGCTCCTGGGTGAGCGTCACCGCGATGTCGTCGAGGCCATCCAGCAGCCGCCGGCGCGTCTCCGCGTCGATCTCGAACGGGACCGCGACGAGCTGACCGTCGGGGCCGGGGTAGCGGACCTCCTGAGCGCGCAGGTCGACCTGACCCGCACCCGCCTGGACCAGCGCGCGACAGTGCGCTTCGTCGATCGCCACCGGCAGCAGCCCGATCTTCGTGCAGTTGGAGTAGAAGATGTCGGCGAACGAGGGGGCAACGATCGCGCGGAAGCCGTAATCCTCAAGGCCCCACGGGGCGTGCTCGCGCGAGGAGCCGCAGCCGAAGTTCTCACCAGCGACGAGGATCGGGTTGGCCGGCAGCTCCCAGCCTGGCTCCTTCGCCCAGTCGTAGAAGAGGAACTGCCCGAAGCCGGTGCGCTCCACCCTCTTCAGGAACTGCTTGGGCATTATCTGGTCGGTGTCCACGTTGGCGCGGTCGAGGAAGCTGATCGCACCGGAGATCGTCTCTATCGGTTCCATCCCCGCCCTCCTAGTTCCAATTGCGAATGTCGGTGAAATGCCCCTCGATCGCTGCGGCCGCCGCCATCTGTGGCGAGACCAGATGCGTGCGCCCGCCCCGTCCCTGCCTGCCCTCGAAGTTGCGGTTGGAGGTGGAGGCGCAGCGCTCGCCCGGGGCGAGGATGTCGGGGTTCATCCCCAGGCACATCGAGCAGCCCGCCACGCGCCAGTCGAAGCCGGCGTCGCGGAAGATCCGGTCGAGCCCCTCCTCCTCGGCCTGCGCCTTCACCTGCTGAGAGCCGGGCACCACCATCGCGTTCACGCTCGCGGCCACCCTGCGTCCCGCCACGACCTCGGCGGCAGCGCGCAGGTCGCCGATCCGCGAGTTGGTGCACGAGCCGATGAACACACGGTCGATCGCGATCTGCTCGATCGGCGTCCCCGGCTCCAGGGCCATGTAGTGCAGCGCCCGCTCCACCGCCTGGCGCTCGGCGGGACTGTCGAAGTCCTCAGGCGCCGGGACCATGTCGGTGACCGCGCGCACCATCCCTGGGTTGGTGCCCCACGTGACCTGCGGGGAGATGACGGAGGCATCGATCACGACCTCGGTATCGAACTCGGCGCCCTCATCGGTGCGCAGCTCGCGCCAGCGCTCGATCGCCGCATCAAGCTCAGCGCCCTCGGGCGCACCGGGACGCTCCTGGTCGCGGAACCACGCGAACGTGGTGTCGTCGGG
>JBEKYV010000385.1:0-3882 GCA_049510515.1 Solirubrobacteraceae bacterium
AAGCAGCGTGGCGTCGTGCTGGAAGGCGGTAAGCGTGCCCGAGCCCATCTTGATCGTGCTGTGCTTGCCGCCCGCCTCCGCCTGCACCTGGCCGGTTTCTTCACCCACCTCATACAGCGCCCACGTGTTGCGCGCGGAGATCAGCATCTCCCCGCCTGGCTCCGGGTCGAGCGAGTTGGCGTGGAAGAAGTCGAACGGCCATTCGTCGCTGGCGCCGTAGGGCGTGGAGTAGGAGCTTTCCAGCGACACGTGGTCGAGGCTGTCCCATTGCCGGCGCACGAGCCCAGTTCGCAGATCGATTTCCTGGAAGGTGCTGTCGTTGACCGCTCCGTCCTGGGGCCCGTGGATGGCGGTGAGGTTGCAGCGGATCGGGTTGAACACCGTGACCAGCGCGGTGTCGTTTGCGCCAATGCGGAAGTCGTGCAGGTCGGCCGTCAGGCCGTTGCCGGCGTGGACGTGCAGGATCTGCTTGTAGGAGCTGTTGGCGACCACCTCTTCGCCCTCGCCAAACCCCTGCGGCGGGATGTACCCCTGCCACCAGGTCAGCACCGGCTGGCCTTCGAGGCTCTGCACCTGCAGGTTGGTCGCGTAGGTGCCCTTGGGAAGCGGATCGAACCACACCAGCTGGCCGTCGTTTTCGGTGATCATCGGGCCATCCCCGCCCGGCCCGGAGTAGGGGGCGCTGAAGATGTCCCCTTCGGTGCTCGACTGCGCGCCGGCATCCACCGCGATCGAGGGCGCGTTCAGGGCGGGCGCCGAGTGGTAGTGCTGCACCTCCACGGATGTCCCTTCCGGCTCTTTGCCCGGCGGCTGGTTGGGGATCGGGTCGGGCACGGCGATCGTGAAGTGGAAGGCGAACGGCTCCCACTTCCCGTGCGCGAGCAGCTGGCCGCGGACAGTGACGGTCTCCCCCGGCTGGAACGGCGCGGCGGGCAGGAAGCTGGCGCCGTCGCCCTGGGAGAAGGCCGCCAGGCGGCCGGGGTGCACGCCGGTGGCCGACCCGCTGACGGTGACCTGCTTGAGCTGCTTGCCAGGCACCCCCAGCAGGCTGATCTGGGTGTGCGGCGTGGCGTCCAGGGTGTCCGGCAGCGGCGAGACCCGCAGCTGCGTGCCGGGAAGCAGGTCGGTGCGGTTGAGCGTGCTCGGCACGCACCGCGGCGCCGCCGGCCCGCGGAAGGCTGCCTCCTCGGCCACGATTTTCTTGCTGCCGAGCGCCAGCGCACCGGCGCTCGTCGCGAGCACCACGACGCCGCCGGCCACGAGCCCGCGGCGCAGCCAGCGGTGGTGCCCATGCCCCCTGTGGGCAGGCTTGCGCCCGCCACGCGCCCACACCCGCATGGGCGTCCACGACCCCTCCGAATGTTTCGGCGCGGCTCTCAAGGAGCTTCCAGCCTATCCCACGTTAACCTTCCAGGCGCCGGTGCAACGAAACGACCTCATTGCGGCGCTCTCTGCGCTCCTCGCTGCCACGCTGCTTGCCGTGGCGCTCAGCTCCTGTGGCGGGAGCGCGACCTCCGGCTCGATCGCGCTCGGGGACGAGGCCTCGGTGGCCGCGGCGGCGGCCAACCCCGTCACGGTCTCGCCGCTGCCCGGGACCCCCGACGCCTCGCCCTCCACGCAGATCAGCTTCCTCGGCGGCGCGGGCACAACGGTCGCGAATGTGACCGTCGTCGGCTCGCGCAGCGGGACGCACCCCGGACGCCTGCAGGCCTACTCGGCCGGCACCGGGGAGAGCTTCATCCCCGGCCGGCCGTTCGTCGCGGGCGAGCGCGTCACCGTGCACGCGCTCACGGGCGCCGGTGGGGGGACTCCGAGCCAGGCGGTCACCACCACCTTCACGATCGCCCACCAGGCGAGCGTCAGCCAGGTGCAGTTTCCGCTCAACCCGGGCGACCCGCACGCCGTGCAGCACTACCTCTCCGCTCCGGAATTGACCCCCTCGACCGTTACGCTCACGACGCCGGCGCGGGCCCGCGCGGCGAGTGGCGATCTCTTCCTCGCGCCCTACCAGGGCCTCGGGGCTCCCGGGCCGATGATTACCGAACAGAACGGCGCTTTGGTGTGGTTTCACCCGCTGCCGCCCCACGACTCTGCCACCAACTTCCAGGTGCAGACCTACGAAGGCAAGCCGGCGCTCATCTGGTGGCAGGGCCGCATCATCAAGGTGGGCTTCGGCGAGGGCGAAGACGTGATCGACAGCAGCTCCTACCAGCAGATCGCCACGGTCCGCGCCGGCAATGGCTACCGGGCTGACCTGCACGAGATTCTGCTCTCGCCGCAGGGCACCGCCTGGATCGACGCCTTCGACCCGATCCACATGAACCTCTCCTCGGTGCACGGCTCCGCGCATGGGATCCTGCTCGACTCGATCATCGAGGAGATCGACATCAAGACCGGTCTGGTGATGTGGGAGTGGCACGCGCTCGGGCACATCCCTCTGCAGGACTCGCTCAACCACGTCTCCTCCGGGGAATACCCGTGGGATTACGTCCACATCAACTCGATCTCCCCTGGGGGGGCGGGCTCCAATCCCGGGGCCGGGGGTGGGGGCGCCGGTGAACCGGGCAATGTGATGCTCTCCTCGCGCAACACCTGGACGCTGTACGACGTGAACATGCACACCGGGGGGTACAACTGGCTGCTCGGGGACGGCAGGCACTCGACCTTCAAGCTCGGCCGGGGGGTGCGCTTCTACTGGCAGCACGACGCGGAGTTCCAGCCGGGGGGGCTGATCTCGCTCTTCAACAACGCCTCCGACCCGCCCAAGGAACGGGAATCGAGCGGCCTGCTGCTGCGCCCCGATTTCTCCTCCCACACGGTCGCGCTCGTGAAGCGCTTCACCAACCCGAGCAAAACGCTGCTGGCTTCCAGTCAGGGTGACACGCTCAGCCTGTCCGGCGGCGACTGGCTGCTCGGCTACGGTGGCTTGCCGAACTTCACCGAGTTCAGTTCCTCCGGCCATGTGCTGCTCGACGGCACGCTCGGCAAGAACGTGCAGGACTTCCGCACCTACCTCTTCCCTTGGAGCGGCCAGCCGGCCACAGCGCCGGCGATCGCCGTGCAGGCCACGGGCGCCGGCGCGAGCGTGTACGCGAGCTGGAACGGCGCCACTGAGGTGGCCTCCTGGCAGGTACTCGCCGGCAGCTCGCCAGAAGCTCTAACCCCGCTCACCGCCGTGCCTCGTCGTGGCTTTCAGACGACGATTCCAGTCAGCGTTTCCGCCGGCACCTACGTTGCCGCGCGGGCGCTCGGATCCTCCGGCCAGGTGCTCGGCACCTCCACCGCGCAGCCCGTGCCGTGATCAATCGCCAGCCGTGGGCGACCTTGATGTGGCCGCCCGCCCCCTGATCGGTTTTTTGTCAACCGCGGGGGGCGCCGCGCATGCCGTCCCCTGAGGCGGCGAACGGGCTCAGCGGCCCGTGTTCGCCTTCCGCGCGGCGCAGCCGCGCGGCGGCCGCGCCGCGCGCGGCTTTCTTGGCCGTCTGGAAGTAGTTCTCGAGCCCCAGCCCGTGCGCGTTCGCCAGCTGGCGGGGCAGCGGGCCGCGCAGCTCATCGCGCAGCGCCCGTTCGTACAGCCCGATCAGCTGCCCTTCCAGGCGGCTGGTGCCGGCGCCGTTGTCGAGCTCCAGGCGACCCGTGCGCGTGCGGTAGTCGTACAGCTCGCGCTCCTGCCCTTCCTGCATGGGCTCGATCCCTTCCGTGCTCCAGTTGGAGTAGGTCGCGAACTTTGCTTTCGCGGTGCGCATCGCCACCACATGCCGCGGCGCGTTGGCCGCATACAGTTCGGTCGCGAACTCGGTGACGATCTCATCGGTCGCGTGCAGCACGTAGGGGCGCCCGCGGGCGCGCGGATTGGCGAGGATCGCCGCGAGGTCTGCCCGT
>JBEKYV010000386.1:0-3868 GCA_049510515.1 Solirubrobacteraceae bacterium
GTTGCAAGCGCCAACGCGCGTCTGGTGAGGGCGCTGCGCAGCACCGAGACGGGCTACCAGGGGATGGGCAATGCCGCGTCGCGCGGGTCGCAAGCAGCTTACGCGGTGTCACAGAGCCAGACGGCGATGGCGCTCACAGCCACCCGCAGGGAACTTCAGCTATTGCAGGCCAACGGCTACTGATCTTCCTGGCTGCAGGCCGAGGGCTACTGATCTTCCCGGCTGCAGGCCAACGGCTATTGATCCTCCCGGCTCTGCGAAGATGTGCGCGATGGCTGTCGAGGCGAGCACCGTGACGATGCGCCAGCCGAGCCTGCCCCCCGGCACGCGGCTGCCCCGCCTCGCGCAGTCGGCTCTGTGGGCGGTCTATCCGGGGGCGCTTTCGCGCTACTGCAAGCGACGTTTTGGTCCCACCTTCACGCTGCGCCCGCTGGGCATCGGCGACGTCGTGGTGCTCACACAGCCGGAGGCGATCAAGGAGGTGTTCACCGGCAACCGCGAAGTACTGCGTGCGGGGGAGGCCAACGCGGTGATGGGCCCGATCGTGGGCAGGCACTCGCTGCTCACGCTCGACGGCGAGCGCCACATTCGCCACCGGCGCCTGGTGAGCCCGTCGTTCCATGGCGAGGCGGTGCGCGCCTACGGCGAGCGGGTCGCGGAGATCGCGGCGGCCGAGGTCGATCGCTGGCCGGTGGGCAAAGAGTTCCCGATTCGCCCACGCATGCAGGCGATCACGCTGGAGGTGATCCTTCGCACCGTCGTCGGCGTCAGCGACGAGCGGCGTATGGAGCGCCTGCGGACGCTGCTGCGCAAGATCACGCAGGTGAGCGTCGCGGAGATGTGGATCGTGTGGGCCTACCCCCACCTGATCGACCACCCCGTGGTGAAACGTTTCTCCACGCTGCGCTTGATGCCCGAGGTGGACAGGTTGCTGTATGAGGAGATCGCTGCCCACCGTGCCGCGCCGGACGGTCGCGACGACGTGCTGGCGCTGCTGGTGGCCGCGCGCGACGAGCAGGGGGAGGGCCTCAGCGACGAGGAGTTGCGCGACCACCTGATCACGCTGCTGGTCGCCGGCCGCGAGACCACGACGACTGCGCTGGCGTGGTGCTTCGAGCGGCTGCTGCGCCACCCCGCGGCATATCTGCGCCTGCAGCGCGAGCTGGAGGAGGGCTCCGACGAGCGCTACCTCGACGCGGTGCTCAACGAGACGCTGCGCGTGCGTCCCGTGATCGATGCGGTGTGGCGCAAGCTCTCTGAGCCCGTCGAGGTCGCCGGCTGGCTGCTGCCGGCGGGGGCGACGGTGATGCCCTCGATCGAAATCGTGCAGCACTCCGCCGCCTTCGCGGATGCCGCCGCGTTCCGCCCCGAGCGCTTCCTGGAGGGGAGCGCGGGTGGGCGGGCATCCCACCCCTACACCTTCATCCCCTTCGGCGGCGGCGCGCGCCGCTGCGTGGGCGCCAGCTTCGCGATGATGGAGATGCGCGCGATCATGCGCGCGGTGCTGCAGCGGGTATCGCTGCGTGCCCCCAGCGCCAAGTCTGAGCGGGTGAAGGTCCACCACATCACACTTGTGCCCGGCCGCGGCGGGCGCGTGATCGTGACCGGCCGGCGCGGGCCGCGACATGCGCAGACGCCTCACGTGGAGGCCCCACAACACGCGGCGGCGCCGCGGACAGATACAGACGCGTCAGAGACGCGCCGTCCCGCGCTGGCCTAGTCTAGAAAGCTGAGCGCGCCGCGCTTGGTCTTTTTTTCGCTCAAACCCTTCATTTTGTGAAGTGGGTGGCTGGGTTGGTTGTTTTGTTTTGGGCCCCCAACCCTTCATTTTGTGAAGTGGTAGGGGTGATTTTCTAGCGGTGTGCCGCGGCTGAGGTCGCGAGCGTCTGGCCGGTCGCGCTGAGCGCGGCGACGGCGAAATAGGGCTGCGCGCTGGTGGCCGCGATCGCGGTCTCAAACCCCGCTCTCGGCACCGTCTCGAGCGGCGCGAGCTGGGTTGGGCTGAGCCCCGCGAGCAGCTGCCAGGCGCTCACGCCAGTGGCGCCGTTCCAGCTGGCGTACGCGGTCAGCGTTTCCGCGCCGGTGCTCCGCAGCACGAGCGCCGGGGGAGCGGCCGGGGTGCCGGCCCACGGGTAGGTGTACGCGCGGTAGGACGACCCCGGGGCGGCCATCCGGGCGTCGAACACCAGCGTGCCGGCGGGGCTGAATTCGCTCATGTAGGGCAGCGCGCCCCAGCCGACGAACGAGTTGCCGTTCGGCAGCAACTGGTCGTTGCCCTGGCTGTTGGCCAGCAGCGAGGGCGCGTGCACAGCCTGGGAGATCAGCTGCACGGTACGGTCGCGCCAATCGATCCGCTCGTGGATCACGCGCGTCTGTTTGTGCTCCTGCGGGGAGTCGCCGTTGTCGAACAGTGTCAGCGTGTGGTCGGGCTGCCAGTCGATGTCGTGCTGCCACGCTGTCTCCGTGCCGGGATCCATCTTGAAGCTCGCGTAGCGTCCGCCCAGCCGCCACAGGACCTGCCCGGTGTCGTGGTCGATCTCATACCCAGCCCACGTGTTGCGCGCCGAGATCAGGAAGTTGCCGTCGCCCCACGGGTCGAGCGAGATCGAGTTGACGTGAAAATAGTCCCACGGGGTCGCGGGCGAGGCGGGGCGGGGCCAGTAGGAGTCATCGAGCGCGACGTGCCCGTAGGCGTGCCACTCGAACATCACCAACCCCGTCTTGATGTCGACCTGCTGCACGATCGCGTCCTGAAGCGCACCCCGTGTGGCGCCGCCGGGGGAGGAGAGGTTGGCCTCGACGATCGAGTAGGCGGTGATGAAGGCCGCGCCCGAGGGCGTGATCTGGATGTCGTGGAGGTCGGCCTGGTAGCCGTTGCCGGCGTTCACCGAAGCGAGCCGCTGGTAGTTCTCGCCGTAGATTTCGTCGTTGCCGAAGCCCACGCCGAGCCCGATGTAGCCCTGCCACCACACCAACACCGGTGCGCCACCGTAGCGCTCGACCTGGAGATCCATCGCCGCTTTGCCGGAGGGGATCGGTTTGAACCACACCAGCTGGCCGGCACGGTTGAAGATCATCGGGCCCCGCTGGGGATAGCTGCCGTTGGCGGCGATGAACACGTCGTCCGGGGAGGCGGGCATGGTGTCGGTGATGACCGACACCGTCGGTGGCGCCAGGCCCGGCTGGGAGACGAAGCTCTGCACCATCCCCGGCTTCGCCGGCGGCGCCGCGGTGGACATCGGCATGAAGCGGTAGTGGGCGAGCTGTGCGATCGTGAAGCTGTCGCCGACGCGCTGTTGGTGGCCGGCGGGGCCCACCAGTGCGCTCACGCGAACGCTCTCGCCTTCGCTGAACCCCCGCTCGGGGATGAAGCTACCGCCCGGTGCGCTGTCGTAGCCGCGCAGCTGTCCGCGGTGGGAGCCGCTGCGCGAACCCACAACCGAGATCTGGTGGATCTCGCCGGCGGGAGCACCGAGGAAGCTGATCTGGGTGTGCGGAGAAGCATCCGGGGTCCCGGGGAGAGGCGAGATCGTCACGGCGTGGGCGCTTGGCGCGAGCACGCAGGCGGCCAGCAGCGCGAGCGCACCACTCCCTCCTCGCAGGTGTCGACCCACCCCTCCCATTGCTCAACGTAATTATCTACCCGCTGTCGGCCGGCAAGTCGCGGTGGGGCGGATAGGCTGTGCGACCGGCGCAAAAAATCGGGGAGGAGCACCATGGAGCTTAAGACCGTCGGCTACGAGGTGGAGGACGGCGTGCTGACGATCACGCTCAACCGGCCCGACCGCCTGAACGCGTTCACCGAAGCGATGGGCGCCGAGCTGATCGAGGCGTTTGAGCGCGCCGACCGCGACGACGAGGTGCGGGC
>JBEKYV010000387.1:0-3853 GCA_049510515.1 Solirubrobacteraceae bacterium
AACAAACAGCTGAAGGGCACGATCGTCGCGGTGCGCAAGGACGTCGAGGCCGGCCTGCCGCTGAGCGACGCGATGGAGCGCCACCCGAAGGTGTTCAACCAGCTGTTCATCGCGATGACGCGCGCGGGGGAGACCGGCGGTCTGCTGGAGGGTTCGCTGCTGCGCGTCGCCGACCAGCTGGAGAAGGACGCTTCGCTGCGCCGCCAGATCAAATCGGCGATGATCTACCCGACGCTGGTGATCGTTTTCGCGGTTGGCGTGATGATGGCGCTGGTCGCCTTCCTCGTGCCGGTGTTCCAGAACGTGTTCAAGGAATTCGGCGGCGAACTGCCGGCGATCACGAAGGTCTCGGTGGCGATGTCCCATCTGGTCATCAACGACTGGTGGCTGCTGTTCGGGGGCACCGGCGCGATGATCTTCGCGTTTCTGAAGTGGAAGTCGAGCTCCTGGGGGCGCCCCCAGTGGGATCGCTTCCGCCTGCGCATCCCGATGAAGATCGGCACGATCGTGCAGGAGGTGGCGATCGCGCGCTGGTCGCGTACGCTCTCGGCCCTCACCGGCGCCGGCGTGCCGCTGCTGCACGCCCTGGAGATAACCGGCAAAACGGCCGGCAACGTGGTGGTCGAAGACGCGATGGACACCATTATCTCCTCGGTCAAGCGCGGCGGCACGATCTCCGCCCCGCTCGCCGATATCCCGATCTTCCCGATGATGGTGACCAACATGGTCGGCGTCGGCGAGGAGACCGGCGCGCTGGACGCGATGCTCGGCAAGATCGCCGACTTCTACGACGACCGGGTCGACGCCTCGGTCAAGGGCCTCACCTCGATCATGGAGCCGATCATGATCATCGTGATCGGCGCGATCGTGGGCTTCATCGTGATCTCGATGTACATGCCGCTGTTCACGGTGTACAACAACATCCAATAACCCTGCCGCCACGTATAGCCGGCGCCTGGCGGCGTCCTCCCTCGTTCGTGTACCGATCGTCGATCAGATGCGATCGACCGATCGGCCAGCACACTTCACTCGGTGCGTCCTTGCCATGCTTGGCTCTACGCGCCGGTAGGGGACCGTGCATCGACCGCGAGTCCCCCCTCGCGCACCGACAGCGACAGGCGCCCGTCCAGCAGCTCCAGCAGCTCCGCGCCGACCAGTTCCCGCCGCCAGCCGCGCAGCGTGCGCACCTCGGGCTCTGGCGCGCCGGTGCGGACCGCGGTGACGACCGCCTGCAGGTCGGCACGGGCGGCGATCAGCTCGTAGGCGAGGTCGGCCTCGCGCGCACGCGCGCGCACGAGCGCTTCGCAGAGTGCCACGAGCGGGGCGTCGGCGGGGTCAGGGAAGCCGCCGCGCGCGAGGCGCTCGAGCGGGAGCGGTGGCCCATCCGCCTGCTCTGCGCCGGCACGGACCGCCTCCAGCAGTTCGGGGCCAGAGCGGCGCAGGCCACCCTGGCCGAGGCCGCGGATCTGCTCCAGTTCGCGCATCGAGGCAGGGCGGCGCTTGGCGAGCTCGACGAGCGCCGCGTCGGCGAGCACGCTCTGCACCGTGCGGTCCTTTGCCGCGGCGGTCCGCTCGCGCCACGCGACCAGCTCGCGCGCGACCGCCTGCGAGACCGCACTGAGGTTGCGGATGCGAGGCAGGCGCACGAGGATTGTCTGCAGGTCGCGTTCGTCGCTTGACTCTTCCACCGCGCGGCACTCCTCGCGCGCCCACTGCAGGCGTCCGGAGGCGCCGAGCCGCCGCTGCAGCTCTCCGGCGAGCTCCAGCAGGTGCACCACGTCCTCGCGCGCGTAGGCAAGCTGCTCGCTGGAGAGCGGGCGTGCGTCCCAGCGGGTGAAGCTCGCGCTCTTGGCGAGCCGCACCCCGAGCAGCTCGGAGAGCAGCGTCTCGTAGGAGGCCTGCGCCGCCATCCCGGCGAAGCCGGCTGCGACCTGCGTGTCGAACACGTTGCGCACGGGGGTGTCAAAGCGCCGGCGCAGCAGCGCGATGTCCTGGCGGCCTGCGTGCACCACCACTTCGACCTCGGGGTCGGCGAGCACGCCCGCCAGCGGCGTCCCGTCGAGGCGCTCCTGCAGAGGGTCGATCAGCTCGATTCGCAGCCCCGCGGTGTGGTCGGGGACCGCGAGCTGCACGAGGCACAGCAGCGTGCGGTAGCGCCCCTCGCCCATGAACTCGGTGTCGAGCGCCAGCTGCCCGCTGCGCCGTGCCTGCGCGGCGATCTCGGTGATCACGGTGTCGTCGGGTGGGGCTGGGGCGTGGGACATCTGAGGGGTGGGTCGCTCGGTTGGTGGTAGCAGTGGGCGGCGGTCCACACATTAATCTTCCCGCGCGCCCGGCAGCCGCAGCCGGAAACACGCGCCGGGAGTGGCCGGTTCGAATCCACCCTCCTCAAGCTCCAGCGTCCCACCCATGCGCGCGGCGAGCTCGCGCCCGATCGCCAGGCCCAGGCCGAAGCCGCCATGCCCGCCGGTGGTCGAGCCGCGCTGGAAACGCTCGAAGATCAAGTCGCGCTCGGCCGCCGGGACACCGGGGCCATGGTCGCACACGCTCAGCCGCGCCAACCCGTCGGCGGCGTCAACCTCCAGCTCGACGCTCGAGTCGTTGGGGGCAATGCGCAGGGCGTTGTCAAGCAGGATGCGCACGATCTGTGCGACCGCCCCCGGGTCGGCCTGCGCCCAGCAGGGTCCCGCGGGCGGCTGGACACTCACGCGCGCCCTGTGCTCCGCGGCGGCGAGCTCGAACTCGGCGGCGACCGCGCGGGCGAGCTCGCCGAGCTCCAGCGGCTCGCTGCGCAGCGCCACCTCGGCGTCCAGGCGGCTGAGGTCGAGCAGGTCGGAGGCCAGGCGCGAGAGCCGCCGCGACTGCGCTCGCGCACGTGTGGCGCGCTCGCGTGCATCCTCGATGTCGAGCTGCTCGGCGCGCAGGTCGTCCTCGAGCAGCTCCAGCATCCCGTCGAGCGAGGCCAGCGGCGTGCGCAGCTCATGTGAGGCCGTGGCCACGAACGCGCGGCGGGCCGACTCCTGACGGCGCAGCCGCGTCTGCATCCCCGCGAACGCGCGCGTCAGCTCACCGACCTCGTCGCGGGCGCGATCCTGCGGCAGCTCCTCGGCCTCCGGCCCGCGACGCTCGAGCTCCCGCGTCGCGTCGCGCAGCCGCTCCAGGCGGCGCAGCAGCGTGGTCGCCAGGCCGATCCCCAGCAGCAGCGCGACCAGCAGGCCGGCGCCGGCGGCCTCCAGGAAGGCGGTCCGCACGACGCGCACCGCGGAGGCGACGTAGTCGAGACGCTTGGTCAGCACCACGACGTAGTAGTGGCCGGCGATCTTGATCCGCTGGGCGAGGATCAGCTCGTCGTTGCGCACTTCGCTGACGGGCGCCTTGCCGGTGCGCAGTGCGCGGCGCGCCTCGCCGTAGTAGTCGGGGATGTCCTGGGTGGGGCTGGAGCCGGCGTAGACGACATCCAGCTGGTCGTCGAGAATCGTCAGCGTGGCCTGCGAGCGGCGGCGCAACACCAGCGCGACCTTGAGCGTTTCCGCCTCGTTCAGGCGCCCCGCTTCGATCGGGATCTCCGCCAGCTCGGGTCGCACGGCACCGAGTGCCGTCACCACGGTCGATTCGCCGTCGGTGCGCAGCCGCTGCTCGAGCGGGGAGAGCAGCGCCAGCGCCGCCACTGCGAGCGTCACGGCGCTGCTCAGCAGCAGTGCGGCGAGCAGCCGTGGCCGCAGGCCGAGCAGCCATCCGCGCATTTAGTGGCCCATCCTGGGACGAACCACTAGGGCTCCTGGAAGCGGTAGCCGGCCCCGCGCACGGTCAGGATCAGCTTCGGCTCCTCGGGGCGCTCCTCGAGCTTCTCGCG
>JBEKYV010000388.1:0-3852 GCA_049510515.1 Solirubrobacteraceae bacterium
GGACATCGGGCTCTCGCTTGCGGGCCGCGCGATGTTCGAGGATCGAGCGGTGTTGCTCGGACGGCGTGAGGAGTTGCTCGACGGGCTGCGGTCGTTGACCGAAGGGGAGCCCGCGAATGGTGTGATCAAGGGCTCGGTCTCACGAGAGACCGGGCGAGTGGCGTTCCTGTTTACAGGTCAGGGCGCCCAGCGGGTGGGTATGGGTCGTGAGCTGTACGAGGAGCTCCCGGTGTTCCGTGCGACGTTCGACGAGGTGTGCGGCTATTTGGACGGGCTGTTGGAATGTTCGCTTGGTGAGGTTGTATTCGGCAGGGTGGATGCGAGCCCACTGGACGAGACAATGTTCACTCAAGGCGGGTTGTTTGCGCTGGAGGTGGCGCTGCTCAGGCTCCTCGAGAGCTGGGGCGTGCGCCCCGATGTGACGATCGGGCACTCGATCGGCGAGGTGGTTGCGGCGCACGCGGCGGGTGTCTTCTCGCTCGAGGACGCGTGCCGGCTGGTGGCGGCGCGCGGGCGCTTGATGGGAGAGCTGCCGCAAGGTGGCGCAATGTTCGCGGTCGCGGCGAAGGAGGAGGAGGCGCTGGAGGCGTTGGCGGGTTACGAGGGCAGGGTGGCTCTGGCGGGAGTGAATGGTCCGGCCGCGGTCGTGCTCTCAGGCGATGAGGATGCGACCATGAGGCTGGCGGCCCTGTGGGAGAGCCGGGGTCGCAAGGTGAAGCGGCTGCAGGTCAGTCACGCGTTTCACTCGCCACGAATGGACGCGATGCTCGAAGAGTTCGCGCGGACACTTGCAGGGATCTCGTTCAAAGAGCCGAGGATCCCGGTTGTCTCGAACGTGACGGGCGAGGTGGCGGGCGAGGGGCTGTTGACCGATCCGGCGTACTGGGTGCGCCACGTGCGCGAGCCGGTGCGCTTCGCCGACGGCGTCGGCTGCCTTGCGGCACAGGGTGTGAGCAGCTTCCTGGAGCTGGGCCCGGACGGGGTGCTGAGCGCGATGGTGCACGACTGTCTCGCGGGCGATGCCGGGGAGGACGGGGCGAGCGGGCCCGGGAGCTCTGGGGATGCGGGACGCGCTCGCGTCGGCGCACAGCCGCCGGTGGCCGTCTCCGTGCTGCGCCGCGAGCGCCCGGAGGCGAGGTCTCTGCTGGCGGCGCTGGCGGAGCTTTGGGTGCGGGGGGAGGAGGTCGATTGGGGCGCGGTGTTCGCCGGGACCGGCGCCAGGCGGGTGGCGCTGCCCCCGTACGCCTTCCAGCGGGAGCGCTACTGGCTGGCGGGCAGCGGCCTGGCCGCGGGCAACCCCGCCGCCAACGGCCAGGAGCGCGTCGGGCACCCGCTGCTGGGTGCTGCGGTCGCGCTGGCCGCCGGCGAGGGGCTGGTGCTCACTGGCCGGCTGTCGCTGCGCACGCATCCGTGGCTGGCCGACCACGTTGTGATGGGCAGCGTGCTGGTGCCGGGCACGGCGTTCGTCGAGCTGGCGCTGTATGCGGGCGGCCAGGTCGGGTGTGGCGTGTTGCACGAGCTGGTGATCGAGCGGCCGCTGGCGCTCGGCGAGCGGGAGGCGCCACAGCTGCAGGTCGTGCTGGGCGGGGCCGACGATTCGACTCCGCCCACCCGCCGGACCGTGAGCATCTACTCGCGCGCGGCCGATGATGCGCTCGACGGCGGCCTGGGGGCGGGCGAAGCCGGCTGGGTGCGTCACGCCGTCGGCGTGCTGGTCGCCGAGGAGGAGCAGGCGGACGAGCAGGACCCGGGCGAGCAGGCCGCGCGGCGCCGCGCACGGGAGCTCGGGGCGGTGTGGCCGCCCGCGGGCGCGGTGGCGGTGGATGTCGATCGGCTGTATGACGGCCTGGCGGCGCGTGGCATGGAGTACGGGCCGGCATTTCAGGGCCTGTGCGGCGTGTGGCACAGGGAGGGCGAGGTGTTCGCCGAGGTGGCGCTGCCGGCGGGCGTGGAGGAGCAGGCGGGCACGTTCACCCTGCACCCCGCCCTGCTGGACGCGGCGTTGCACGCGCTCAGCGTGGGCCTGGAGGGCGATCGCGACGCCGACGCCGACGGTGGCATCGGCGGGCTGGAGGGCGCGTGGCTGCCGTTCTCGTGGGAGCAGGTCGGGCTGTGCGCGTCGGGTGCCTCCCGGCTGCGGGTCTCGCTCGCCCTGCATCCGGGGCAGGGGCAGGGGCACGGGTCGGTGTCGCTGGTGGCGGCCGACGAGCTGGGCGGGCTGGTCGCCACGGTGGGGTCGCTGGTGCTGCGCGAGCTCTCCGCCGCCCAGCTGGACACGCGACCCGGCGCTGCGCACGAGTCGCTGTTCTGCCTGGAGTGGGCCGCGGTCGAGGGACTGCCGGCAGCGGCCGATGTTCCCACGGGAACCGTTGTTCTGGGTGCCGGGGACGGCGCGCTCGCCGCCGGGCTGGCGGGCGCCGGCGTGGAGGCGGTGGTGCTCGAGAGTCTTGCCTCGCTGGACGAGGCGCTCGAGGGTGGCGCCGCGGCGCCCGCGGTGGTGCTGGTCGATTGCCTGGCGGGCGCGACGCCGCGGGACGCCGGTGCGGGCGCTACACCGCAGGACGCCGGTGCGGGCGCGACGCCGCGGGACGCCGGTGCGGGCGCGACGCCGCGGGACGCCGATTCGGGCGCGGTCGCGGGCTTGGCGCACCAGAGTGTGCGTCGTGCGCTGGAGCTGGTGCAGGAGTGGCTCGCGGGCGAGCGTTTCGCCGGCTCCCGCTTGGTGATCGTGACGCAGAGCGCGGTGGCGGCGCGTGGGGAGGATGCCGTCGCAGGGTTGTCGGCCGCCGGGGTGTGGGGCCTGGTGCGCTCCGCGCAGGCGGAGAACCCCGGGCGGCTGGTGCTGGTCGATGTCGATGGGGAGCATGAGTCGTGGCTGGCGCTGGCCGCGGCGCTCACCGCCGATGAGCCCCAGCTGGCTGTGCGTGAAGGTGAGGCGCTGGCTGGGCGCCTGGCGCGTGCCGGCGGGGACGGTGCGCTGGCGCTGCCCGCCGCGCCCGGGTGGCGGCTCGACGTAACCGAGCGGGGCACCGTGGAGAATCTCGCCCTGCTCGAGAGCGACGCCGGTCTGCGGCCGCTGGCGGCGGGTGAGGTGCGGGTGGCGGTGCGCGCGGCGGGCCTGAACTTCCGCGACGTGTTGATCGCGCTCGGCATGTACCCCGGCGAGGGGTCGATCGGTGGCGAGGGCGCGGGTGTGGTGGTCGAGGTCGGCGAGGGCGCCGGGGGACTCGCGGTCGGCGATCGCGCCGGGGGCCTCGCGGTGGGCGATCGCGTGATGGGCATCTTCAGTGACGCCTTTGGCTCGCTGGCGGTCGCCGACGGGCGGATGCTCGCTCCGGTGCCGCGGGGGTGGTCCTTCGAGCAGGCCGCGACGGTGCCGATCGTGTTCTTGACGGCGCTCTATGCGCTGCATGACCTGGCGGGGCTGCGGCGGGGCGAGCGGCTGCTGGTGCATGCCGCGACGGGTGGCGTGGGGATGGCGGCGGTGCAGGTGGCGCGTCATCTCGGCGCGGAGGTGTACGGGACCGCCAGTGAAGGGAAGTGGCCAACGCTCGAAGCGATGGGCTTTGCGCGGGAGCGGATCGCCTCCTCGCGCTCAGCGGAGTTCCGCGAGCGGTTCCTCGAGGCGACCGGCGGCGAGGGTGTGGACGTGGTGCTGGACTGCCTCGCGGGCGAGCTTGTCGACGCTTCGCTCGATCTGTTGCCACGGGGTGGGCGCTTCGTCGAGATGGGCAAGACCGATGTGCGCGATGCGGAGGAGATCGCGGCCGCGCACCCGGGTGTGGCCTACCGTGCCTTCGACGTGCTCGAAGCGGGCCCGGAGCGCATCGGCGCGATGCTGGGCGAGCTGGG
>JBEKYV010000389.1:0-3850 GCA_049510515.1 Solirubrobacteraceae bacterium
CGCCACCTACGTGACGGTCGCGATCCTCACCGTGCGCACGCTCGGCGCGACTGGCCTCACCGCGGCGGTGATCACTGGCCAGCTCGTGATCTCGGTTGCGATCGACCGCTTCGGGCTGCTTGGGATTGCCCGTCAGCCGCTGGCGTTGCACCGCGTCGTCGGGCTGGTGCTGCTCGTCGCGGGGGTCGCGCTGGTCGTGCGGCGCTGAACCGTTGGAGGTCGGGTTCGAGACGGTGGGGGAGGTGGGTGTTGTGTTGTTCTTTTTGGACCCCAACCCTTCATTTTGTGAAGTGGTTGGGGTCGGATTTGAACAAAGATCTACCGGTCCGGTCGCCCTCGGCTGGACGGCGTACGCTCCGTCACCTCCGCATAGGCCTCGCTGAGCAGCCGCACCCCCTGCTCGATCGCCGGCTCGGAGAGGTTGCCGAAGCCGAGCAGCACCCCGGGGGAGCCGCCGGGGGTGAAGCGATGCAGGGCGAGGCCCTCCATGCCCACCCCGCGGGTGGCGGCGACCTTCAGCAGCGCGGGCTCCTGGACGCCGTCGGGCAGAGTGACAAGCTCGAACAGACCCGCCGCCGGGCGGGTGGGCTCGCTGGCGGCCGGATGGGCGGGCTCAGGCTCATAGACCCGTGCCTCAGGCAGATGGCGGGCGAGCGACTCCAGCAGCGCTTCGCGCCGGCGCTGGTAGACCGTGCGCATGTGCCGCACGTGCCGGTCGAGCTCGCCGCGCACGATGAACTCGCGCAGCGCCAGCTGCCCTATCACCTCTGAGCCGCCGTCGTGGACGGCCTTGGCGGTCGAGAGCTGCCATGTGAGCCACGAGGGCGTCAGCATCCAGCCGAGCCGCATGCCCGGCGCCAGGCGCTTGGAGGCGGAGCCGATGTACAGCACGCGCTCGGGCGCCAACCCCTGCAGCGCGCCGACTGCCACGCGGTCGTAGCGGTACTCGGCGTCGAAGTCGTCCTCGACGATCAGCAACTCCTCGCGCTCGGCCCACTCGACCAGCGCGGCGCGGCGGGAGGGGCTGAGGATCGCCCCGGTTGGGAACTGGTGGGCCGGCGTCACAACCACCGCGGCGGCGTCGCTCTCGATCAGCTGGTCGACTCGCAGCCCCTCGGCGTCGACTGGGATCGGCACGATTCGCAGGCCCGCCTGCTCGGCGATCAGCCGGTGTAGGTGCCAGCCGGGGTCCTCGAGCGCGATCGACTCCACCCCGTGACCGCGCAGCACCCCGCAGGCCAGCGAGAAGCCCTGCATGAAGCCGGTGCAGATCGTCATCTGCTCGGTGTCGGCCGCGGCGCCCCGCACCCGCCCGAGATAGTCGGTTAGCGCATCGCGCAGCTCGGGCAGCCCGCGCGGGTCGCCATACCCGAGCGCGTCCAGCGGCGACTCGAGTAGCGCGGCCCGCAGTGCGCGCACCCAGCGCTCGCGGGGAAAGCTCTCCAGGGCGGGCAGGCCGGGGTGGAAGTGGTAGGGGTAGCGCTCCAACAGCGAGCGGGCGGGGGCGCGCTGGGTGGCGGCGCGCACCGCCGCGCTCACCCTCACCGGCGCGCCCTGGCGGGTGCTGAGATAGCCCTCGGCGGCCAGCTGGCTGTATGCCTCGCTCACCAGGCCGCGCGAGACGCCCAGCTCGTCCGCCAGCCCGCGTGTCGAGGGCAGCGCCGCGCCGGGTGCCAGGCGTCCCGTGCGAATCGCCTCGCGGATGCCGCCGGCGAGCTGCTCGCCCAGGGACAGCTCGCCGCCGCGGTCGAGCTCCAGCAGTAGCTCCACTGGTCCTGTTCCAGGGCTCATAACTGGCACTGTACTGTGAGCCAGTTGCGGGCTACGGTGATCGCACACTCTCGATTTTGGAGGCGACCATGAGCCAGATAACAGTTGTCGGAGGCGGGCTTGCAGGGCTGACGGCGGCGATTGCCTGCGCGGAGGAAGGCGCCAAGGTGACGCTGCTGGAGGCACACGAGCAGCTCGGCGGGCGCGCGCGCAGCGCCGACGGCCCCTACAAAGCCAACCTCGGGCCGCACGCCCTCTACAGCGACGGCGCGATGTGGGGGTGGCTGAACGAACGCGGCCTGCTGCCCAACCACGTCCGCCCGCCGCTCGGCGGGGCGCGTTTTCGCGTTCAGGGTGCCTTGCATCGGACTCCCCCGCTGGGCACGATCCCCGCGGTGCTGCGCCTGCGCGGCCGCCAGGCGCCGGTCGATACCGACTTCCGCAGCTGGGTTGCTTCGCACACCGACGAGCGCATCGCCGCGATGCTCTCCTCGATGGCCGGCGTCTACACCTTCCACCACGACCCCGGTGAACTCTCCGCGGCGTTCGTATGGGAGCGCACCGTGCGCCTGTTCCTCTCCACGCCGCCGCCCTCCACGGTGGTGCGCTACGCCAGCGGCGGTTGGAGCGGGATGGTCGCGCCGTTGGAGCGCCGCCTGCGCGAGCTGGGCGTGGAGGTGCAGACGGGCAGTCGCGTCGAGAGCCTGCCCGAGCCGCCGGTGATTATCGCCACCGAGCTCCACCAGGCGAGCCAGCTGCTGGGGGGCGAGCCGCTGCGGTGGCCGAGTGGGCGCACGGTGTGCCTCGACGTGGGCCTCTCGCGCCGTCGCGGCGACCCATGGATCGTCTCCGACCTCGACGAGTCGGGCTGGATCGGGCGCTACTCCTCCTCCGATCGCGAGATCGCCCCGGAGGGGCACGAGCTGATTCAGGCGCAGATGCCGATCCGCCCCGGCGAGAGCACCGACCAGGCGGGCGCGCGCCTGGAGCGACTGATCGACCAGTCGGTGGTCAACTGGCGCGGACGCGAGACCTGGCGCCGCCGCCAGGTGATGGACGCCCGCTCGGGGGCGCTCGACCTGCCCGGCAGCACCTGGCGCGACCGTCCCGCCGTGGATCAGGGCGACGGCGTCTACCTCGCTGGCGACATGGTCGCCGCGCCGGGGCTGCTCGCCGAGGTCTCCTGGGCCAGCGGATTGGAGGCCAGCCGGCTTGCGCTTACGGCGGTGGGCGCCACGCGTCCGCGGTTGCGGAAGGTCGCCTGAGGACCCGATCCGACGAACGATGCGGGAGCGATCCGCATGTAGTGCTCGAACGCCCACTCGCACACCCGCGGGCTTTCCAGGGCGCGCGCGAGCGCGGTCACCGCGGGGGTGGGGGTGAGGCGCCCGACGGCGCGCTGGGTGAACAGCAGCGAGCTGAACTTCCATTTGTGCGCGTCGGAGAACTCGCTGTAGCGGCTCAGCGCCTGCTCGCGGGTGCTGTGGCCGCCCAGCACCGCACGCAGCTCGCGCCCGCAGGCGATCCCGAAGTAGAAGGCGGTGCGGATGCCCTCCGCGGTGAGCGGCAGGCAGTGGCCCGCCGAGTCGCCGACGAAAAACACGCCGTCCTCGGTGGCGGAGCGCAGCTGGTGGGGGATCCAGTTGCCCTGATACCCGTCGGGGGGGAGATTGAGGTCGCGGGCGAGCCGGACGGTCGGCTCCTTGACGTGGTGTGAGGGCCAGAACGAGCCCACGCCGACTCGCACCTCATCGCGTGCGGGGAAGCTCCACCCGTAACCCGAGCGGATACAGCGGGGGTCGATCCACAGCTCCATCTCCCTGCCGCTGCCGTGCGGGTGCACCTCCAGGCCGCGCGAGAGTCTTGCGTTGGGTGGCTGGATCGGGGTGGTGCGCGAGAGCGTCCGCCGCCAGCCGAGCGCGTCGACGATCAGCGGTGCGCGCAGCTCACCGCGGTCGGTCTGCACCGTGTTGCCCTCTCTACCCTGCACGGTGGCGGTCTCGAAGCGGGTGTCCTGCGCCTGGGCCTGCTCCCACAGCAGCGCGCACAGCTCGGGGTAGTCGAAAGTCGAAAACGTCCA
>JBEKYV010000039.1:0-13743 GCA_049510515.1 Solirubrobacteraceae bacterium
CGGGCGTGCTCGTACTCGACCTCCACATGGGCCGCGAGCTCAGCCTGGGCACGCTCTCCACCCTGCACGCGGCCTCGCCCGCGAGCGCCATCGTGATCCTGACGATGGACGACGACCCCGCGTTCGCACAACAGGCGTGGGCCGCGGGGGCGGCGGGTTATGTGCTCAAGGAAGCCTCGCGCGCCGATCTGGTGCGCGCGATCCGCATGGTCAGCAAGGGCGGCAGGTATCTCGATCCGGCGATCGGCGGGTGGGCGCTCGAGGCCGGAGGCACCGCAGTGCTGAGCGAGCGCGAGATCGAGGTGCTGCGACTGGTCGCGCTCGGCCACACCAACACGGAGATCGCCAAGCAGATGTACATAAGCCCCCGCACGGTCGAAACACACCGCGCCAACCTGCAGCATAAGCTCGGCGTGAGCGGCCGATGCGTTGATCGCCAATTTCTACGTGGTGCCGATCACGCTGCTGGCGATCGAGTTCGGGACGCGCGGAGGCGTGATCGCCGCCGCCGTGGCGCTCGGGCTGGTGTTCGCCTGGAGCGTGCTCCAGACCGTCCACCTCGGCGTGCTCGGGTACACAGCCCGCGGGGCGGCACTCACATGTCGCTCTATGCCGACCAGCTCACCCGCGCCAACCAGCAGCTCGCCCAGAGCGTGGAGCGGCTGGTCGCGGCCGAGCGCCTGCGATTGAGCATCGACGCGGCCGAGCAGGCGCGAGCTCGGTGGGCGCGCGAGCTGCACGATCAAACCTTGCAGGGCCTCGCCGGTGCCCGCATGGTGCTGGCGGCCGGACTCGCACGCGACGATCCTGACGCGCTGCGGCGCGCCGCGGAGACCGCGGATTCGCACATCGGCGCCGAGGCGCGCAGCCTGCGCGACCTGATCACCGAGTTGCGCCCGGCCGCGCTTGACGACCTCGGGCTGGGCCCCGCGATCGAGTCGCTGGCCAAACGCCAGGCGGCCGCCGCGGGCTTCGCGCTCGATCTGAACATCGAATTCGGCGTACGGGATCGCCCGCGCGAGCTGGAGGACGCGATCTATCGCATCATCCAGGAGGCGCTCAGCAACGTCATCCGGCACGCCGGAGCCGAGCAGGTCACGCTGAGCGTGAGGCAGCTGCATCGGCATGTGGAGGTGACGGTGCAGGACGACGGCTGCGGCTTCATGCCCGATGGCCCGCGCGAGGGCTTCGGGCTGATCGGGATGCGCGAACGCGCCGACCTCCTCGGTGGGGAGCTGTCGCTGAGCTCACAAGAGGGCGGGCCGACCTGCCTGACAGCCGTACTGCCGCTGCCTGCGTGATCGCGCGGAACTCCGGCCACAGCCCGGAGCCAGCACCACGCAGCTGACCTGCCTGCTGCCGGCGCTTGTCCAGTGCCCTCCCCTACTTCAACGACGGCTGCCCCGCCCGCGACCAGTTGAACTGGGTGACGTTGTCTCGCTGCGCGAACAGGCCGGCGCGGGTGCCGCGGCGCACGAACAGCACCGGCGCGGGCGCGGCCTTGGCGATCTCCGAGCGGGTCGGCCCGAGGCCCTCGCGCCGCCAGCGCTCGGAGAGCCCGATCACGAGCAGCCCGGCGCCCGTCGCGGCCGCCACGATGCCCTCGCGCCCGCCCGCGATGACCAGCGGCTCGGTGGCGATCCCGGTGCTCTGCTGCACGAGCAGACCGGCGTCGGCGAGCATCCGGGTGACCGACTTGCCGTCCTCGCTCTGCCCCCCGGCGCCGAGCAGCTTCAGCGGCGCGCCGGTGGCGGAGGAGAGCCACGAGCCCAGCTCCAGCGCAGCCCAGTCGTGCTCGGCTCCACCGAACGGCACGAGCAACGGTGTCTCCGGCCCGAGATCCAACGGGGCGCTCTCCTTCGCGACGAGCACGGCGACGTCGCAGTCGGCCCGTTCGAGCAGCACGCTCACGTCCCCGAGCGGCACGCTCTCGCCGATCAGTCGCCGGCGCCCCTCGGTCAGCACCAGGTCGACCGGCTCGCGCTCGGCGACGTGTGCGAGATCGGTGCCGGGGTGGCTGGAGCTGAGCGCGACGCCCCTGGCGAGGACACCGTCTGCGGCCAAGCGCTCGCGCGCTTCTGCGATCGTCTGCGAGGCCTGTTCGAGCTGCAGGTTCTCCGACTGCAGGCCGCCACGCACCCCGGCGCCACGCGGGGGCTCGACAAGACGGGTGAGGATCAGCTCGCGCTGAGGCGCCGAGCGTGCCAGCGGCTCGGCCAGCTCGATCAGGCGCTCGAGCGCGGTGTCGGTGTGCGAGGCGACGAGGATCGAGCGCTCCGCCAGCGGCAGGCCGGGATGCTCGCGGGCGGCGGCGAGCGCCGCGCCGGCGAGCTCGTCCTCGATCTTGGTGCCGTACTCGTTGCGCGGGTCGAGCAGCTTCAGCAGCGGCCCGGTCATCAGCGTGGTGACGATCGCCATGATCACGAGCGCGGTGAACAGAACGCTCGAGATCGCGCCGACTTCGAGCGCGATGTTGAGCACGATCAACTCGGTGAGCCCGCGCGTGTTCATCAACGTGCCGATCACCATCGAGGCGCGCGAGTCGAAACCGCACACGCGTGCGGCGATCGCCGCCCCGGCGAGCTTGCCGGCGATCGCCAGCACCACCAGTCCGGCGGTGATCAGCCACAACTCGGGCCGGTCGAGCAGCGTGACGTTGGTCTTCAAGCCCGTGTAGACGAAGAACATCGGCAACAGCAACGTGACGACGAAGTCCTCGACCCGGCGCGTGACCTCCTCGGTGAGGCGCGCGTGGCGTGGCATCACCATCCCCATGATGAAGCCGCCGAAGATCACGTCGATGCCGATCGCTTCGGTCAGGTAGGCCGACAGCAGCACGCCGACGACGATCGCGGCGAACCACCCGGAGGGGATCTGCCCGACCTCATCGAACGCGGTCGCCATGCGGGCGAGGACCCGCCGCACGACCAGCGCCATCACGAGCACGAACCCGACCGCCTCAGCGATCGTCCGCACGACGACCCCAAACGAGCCGGAGACGGCGATCGTGGTGGCGAGCGCGATCAAGAACCAGGCGCTGACGTCGTCGATCGCGGCGCAGCCGATCGTCAGCGAGCCGACCTGCCCCTTGAGCATCCGCCGCTCGGTGAGGATCCGCGCCAGCACCGGGAAGGCGGTGATCGACATCGCGACGCCCATGAACAGCGCGAACGCGGCGAACTTGATGTTGGGCCCCAGGAGCTTGTAAAGCGGCAGCGCGGCGGCGATCCCGAGCAGCATCGGCAGTGCGATGCTCGCGTTGGAGATCGCCGCGGCAGGCATGGCCTTGCCCTTCAGCTGCTTCTGGTCGACCTCCATGCCGATCAGGAACATGAAGAAGATCAATCCGAGGTTGGCGGCGACGCCAAACGCGGGGAGGATGTCGGTCGCGAAGATCGTCGCCTGGAGATTGGGGGCCAGCAGGCCGAACAGCGATGGTCCGAGCGCGATCCCCGCGATCACCTCCCCCATAACCCGCGGCTGGCCGACCCGCACGGCGACCATCCCGAATGCCCGGGCGACGATCAGCACGATCAGCACGGCGAGGAAGAAAGCGGCCACGAGCTTGGTGAACGAGCTGCGCTGCTTGGTCGCTGTGAACTGCTCGCCCGACGGCGGCAGGCCCGTAGGGGTGGTCAGCGCCGGTTTGGTGGTCGTTTTGGCGGACGACGGAACGGGCGTGGCCACCTGCAGCGGAATCAGCTTGACGTTCTGCAGCAGTATGTCGTTCGCCGTCGCCGTCAGGCGCACGGAGCCGCCTTTCAAGCACGCGACATCGCCGCTGACGGCGCTCGTCTTGGTCGAGTAGGAGACCCGCCCGAGCATGTGGGTGGCCGCAACCAGTGTGTAGCTCGACCCGCTGCCGTTCAGCGTGAACGAACTGCCGAAGCAAGTCGAGGTGGGTGACAGCGCATACTTGCCACCGATCCCACTCGGCGTGCGCGGTAGCGCCGCGCCGGGCGCGGGCGGCGGGGTCTTGAGGGTGGCCGCGAACGAGGCGCCCCCGAGCGTGCCGGCGATCGATCCCTTCACCCCGGGCATCACGAGCGCGTTGAGCGTCTGCTGCTTGCCGGAGATGCAGTCGACCGTTCCCGTGAGGCGGTGAGCCCCGGCGGGAGTGACGCCCGGCTTGAGGCGCAGCTGACCGCCCAGCGTGCGCTGGCTGTTGGTGAGGTTGACGAACTGCCCGGACTGGCTGACGCTGAACGCAGGTCCCGGCGGGGGCAGCTGCGTGGGCGCCGTAGCCGGCAGTGGCGCCCCGCCCACGGGCGTGGGAGCCGGCCCGAGGCAGCCGCTCGGCGCGCTGGCGACATATCCGCCCGCGATCGCGGGAGGCGCCTTCTCGCTGCCGCCCTTGTCGATCACGACGAGCACCACTACAAGCGACAGCGCCGCCAAGATCGCATAGAAAGGGATCAGGCGCCGCGCCAGACTCCCACCTGACAGCTCGCTGTTCGACGGCATCCGCAGTCCCCCCTCGATTTCCCCCTCAGATCCCCCCGTCCACGTTCAGCGTCACGCCGGAGACGAAGCTCGCGTGGTCGCTGGCGAGGAACAGCGCGACATCCGCGATCTCCCCCGGCTGCCCCAGCCGGTCGAGCGCCGCGAGACCGGAGTAACGCACGCGGCCGGCGTCGTCCAGCTCACCGGTTTGGTCGGTCTCGATGATGCCCGGCGCGAGCGCGTTGACGCGGATGCCCCGCCTGCCGACCTCCTTGCAGAGGGCCCGCGTCAGGCCGATCAGCCCGGCCTTGGAGGAGATGTAGTGCACGCGGCCCGGCATCCCGCGCATCGCCACGGCCGAGGTGATGTTGACGATCGACCCCCCCTCCCCCATCGCCGGCAGGGCGGCCTGGCAGACGAGGTAGACGGCCGTCAGGTTGGTGTCGATCACCCGATGCCACTCCTCGAGCGAAAGCTGATCGATCATCGCGTGGCTGACCACGCCGGCGTTGTTGATGACGATGTCGAGGCCGCCGAAGCGCTCGCTGGTGTCCTTCACGAACGCCTCCGCCGACTCCGGCTTGGCGAGGTCGGCCTGCGCGAGAAAGCTGGCGCCCCCGATCTGCGCCAGCTCGCCCCGCAGGCGCTCGACGTCGTCGGACTCGCGGTTGTAGCAAGCCCCAACCGAGGCGCCGCCCTGAGCCAAGCCCAGCACCAGTGCGCGCCCGATACCGCGCGAGCCGCCCGTGACGAGCGCCCGCTTTCCGCTAAGTCCGAGATCCAAAACACCCTCCTTCGCGTCGCATGAGCGGCCAAGCCTATACCGATCCGGTTAGGCTGCCGTGGATGAACGCAATCGACGAGCTGGTAGCCAACAACGAGGCCTTCGCAAATGCACAGCCCGGCGGGCACCTCGACGTGCGCCCCAACCGCAAGCTGGCGATCGTGACGTGCATGGACTCGCGCATCGACGTCTTCGCGGCGCTCGGCTTGAAAGGCGGTGAGGCGCACATCCTGCGCAACGCCGGCGGAGTGGTCACCGACGACGTGATCCGCTCGCTGGCGGTGTCACAGCGGAAGCTGGGCACGCGCGAGGTTATGCTGATCCACCACACCAACTGCGGCATGCAGACGCTGACCGACGACGGCTTCCGCGCTGAGCTGCAGCAGGCGACCGGCGTGGCCCCGGCGTTCGCGATCGAGTCGTTCACCGACGTCGATGCGGACGTGCGCCAATCGATTCTGCGCGTGCGCCAATCTCAGTTCCTGGCGCACCGCGACACAGTGCGTGGCTTCGTGTACGACGTCGACACCAACTGGCTGCGCGAGATCGAGCTGGCCGACGAGGATATTCCCCGGGCCGGCTAGCCTTGTGGCCCCAACAGCCAGGCAAGGATGCCGGCGGGGATCGCCCATATCAGCTCCTCCACCCCGGTGAGCAGGGACGAGCGCGTGACCATCACGCCGCGACCGTAGCGAGCCTTCATCGTGAGGGCCTCCTGGCGCCAATGGCCGTCGGTGTACTTGCACTCGAAGGGAATCTCCAGATCTGCGCCGACGAAGTCGATCTCCGCGCCGGTGTCGGTACGCTCGTACATAACCCGGTCGGCCTGAACAAAGGCAGCTGGTGCGTGCGGCGATACGACCCGGGACAGGGCGAGGCCGATCTGCTGTTGGGTGAGCTTGGAGGTGTCCGGAGCGGGGAAGGCGGGGTTGCGCCGATGTGCAAGCTGCGCAACCAGCGGGTCGACGAAGTACAGCTTGCGCTGCGCAGCGGTATTGGGCCTGCCGTCGCGGACGCGATGACAACGCCACGCGAGGAACGCTCGCACCAGGTCCTCGATGCGGTCGATCGCAGACTGGTGTCCCGGGAGACCGACGTCGCGCGCGATGCGCGAGGCGTTGACGGGGCTGCATAGGTTGGCGACCAGGCGGTCGAGCAGTGCCGCCACGTCGGCTTCGGACATGGGCGCCGCGCGGACAGCGTCGCCCAGCACGACATCCCACAGGCCCTGGACAAACCCGTCGCTCACTACACCGGTTCCCACAAACTCGCCGACAGCGCGCGGGAAGCCACCGATATCGAGAAATAGCTCCCATGCATCCGCCAACGCGTCGCTCCACGGCTCCAAAGCCAGTATCGCAAGCTCGGCCTGTGAGCTCAGGAAGTCCTTGGGGCGGAAGACCTGTGACGGCAGCTCCTCAAAACCTTCCAGCGCCCGGCAGAACGCCCGGAAGCCCATCGGCAGCAGCAGCCTGTCGGAGTCGGCGACCCCCCCGCGGCGGTCGGCCAGATCCTTGCGCGCCTGCTCCAAATCGCGCGCCGAGGATCCCGTCAGCACCACGCACGCCTCGCGAAAGGTCGTGTCCTGATCGCGCAACTCCTTGATCGTCTGCGACCAGCCCGGCACGGCCGTCACCTCGTCGAGCAGCCAGTGGCGCGGCCCGGGCAACGTACGGCTGACACTGTGACCCTGGGCCACCAACCGCCGGAGATCCTGCTTGGAGAGCCCGTCGCAGGAGCAATAGAAGACGGTCTTCGCATCCACGCCCTCCGCGAGCAGCCGCACGACGGTGCGCTTGAGCTCAAGGCTCTTACCGACACGACGCGGCCCCCGCAGGACATACAGCCCGGGTGCGTGAATGCCCGTGAGCGGCTCGGGCTCGTAGCTCAGCGGAAGCCGCCCGGCCGCACGCAGATCCGGGTCGTCGGCCTCCCATCCCTCTCTGGCCCGCCAAGGACTGCGCTCGGCCAGCAAACGCCTGAGCTGAGAGTCATTCACGGGAGGCATGATAGCGAAATACCATATTTTTTCGCAAGCTATCCAGCGATAATGGATAGATTGTCGCGTCGATAGCCGCATTCTGCAGGCAGACACTCCGGGTCATGTGCTTGATACCGGAAGGGGCGCAACCCCCGAATGCGCTTCGGCGGTCGATCTGCGTTAGCTTCTCGGCGACGAGCGACAATCGGCAGCGGAGATAAGGAGCGCTGAACATGGGTGCAACGGCATTTGTTTTCCCCGGACAGGGCTCGCAGCGTGTGGGCATGGGCACGGAGCTGCTGGAGGCGCGCCCTGAGCTGTTCGATCGCTACTTCAAGTTGGCCGACGAGGCCTCGGGGCTGCCGATCCGCAAGCTCGCGCTGGAGGGCCCGATCGAGGACCTCACCCGCACCGACGTGACGCAGCCCGCCCTGTTCGCGCTCTCGCTCGCGATCCACGAGCTGGCGCGCGAGTCGGGCCTGGAGCCCGACTTCGTCGCTGGGCACAGCCTCGGCGAGGACACGGCGGCGGTCGCCGCCGGCGCACTGGACCTGCAGGCGGGCATGGAGCTGGTGTCCCTGCGCGGGAGGCTGATGGCCAACTGCGGCTCCGAGCGCCCGGGCGGGATGGCGGCGATCGTCGGCCTGCCGGCCGAGGATGTGCGAGCGCTGTGCGAGACCGCCTCCGAGGCCGGCACCGTGGCGCCCGCCAACTTCAACAGCCCGCGCCAGACCGTCGTCTCCGGGGAGGAGGCAGGCGTGCAGCGGCTGCTGGAGCTGGCCGAGGAGGCGGGCGCCAGCAAGGCGGTGCGCCTGAAGGTGTCGGCTGCCTTCCACAGCGAGCTGATGGAGCCGGTGCAGCGCAAGATGGCAGCTGCGATGGACAAGCTCACGTGGGAGGATCCCAAGGTCCCGCTGGTGGCCAACGCCTCCGGCACGGTGATCAGAACCGGCGAGCAGGTGCGCCAGGCGCTGGTGGCGCAGATCGCCAGCCCCGTGTTGTGGGTGCAGTGCGTGCAGACGCTCGCCGGGGAGGGCTGCACGAGGGTGCTGGAGCTCGGCCCCGGACGTGTGCTGGGCGGGCTGGTGCGTCAGATCGACAGCGACATCGAAGTGTTCGCCGCCGACTCGCCGGAGAAGCTGGAGGCGTTTGCCGGCTCGACTGCCTGAATCCACTCAAAGTTGTTCGGTGCAATTGGATCGGCCTGATCCGCACAAAATCATGGGAGTCAAGCTCGGACCCCGTCCGCAGGCCCTTTCCCGAGGCTCTACCCCGCCCCGAGCAGCCGGTAGTGCCCGCGGTGGAAGATCAGCGGCTCGGCATCGTCGCGCGTGCCCAGCTCCAGGACCTCGCCGATGAAGATGTCGTGGTCGCCGGCCGCGTGCTCGGCGTGCAGCCGGCAATCGAGGTAGGCGAGCGCCCCCTCGAGGATCGGCGAGCCGCTGCTGGCCACACGGTGGGAGACCTCGGCGAACGCGTCGCGGCCGCGGGGGCGGTCCTTGGAGGCGAAGTAGCGCGACAGCGGCTCCTGGTGAGTGCCGAGGATGTTGACGGCGAACACCCCGTTGCGCCGCAGGTGCTCTGAGCCCTCAGAGCGCGCGATCGTGCACACCAAAACCAGCGGCGGATCGAGCGAGACGGAGGAGAAGGCGTTGGCGGTCATCCCGTAGCAGTGCTCCTCCCCGCTAGTGGTGATCACCGTGACGCCCGTGGCAAACGCGCCGACCGTGTCGCGGAAGTCCTTGCTGCTGAATGCTGGCGCTGACATGAGCGTGGCGCGTGCTCGCGGGAGCCCCTCAGTCGAGGCTGCGCAGCCGCTCGCGCACGATCGCGTCGAAGTCCTTGGTCGTCCCCAGCGACTCGGCGACGATGTCGCGGAACGTGTCGCGGTCGAGTGCCAGCACCCGCGTTGGCTCCTGCGCCATCAGGGTGGCCGTGCGCGGCCGGTCGCGCAGGATCGCCATCTCTCCGAAAAACTGCCCGGGGCCGAGGAGCACCGGAGCCTCGCCGCCGACCCCTTCGCGGTCGACCGCGACCGAGCCTTCGACGACGATGAAGAACTTGTCGGCCGGCCCGCCCGCGCGGGCGATGATCTCATCCGCGGTGAAATTGAGCAGCTGCAGCTCGCCGGTGAGGCTGGAGACGCTCTGCAAAGGCAGGTCGCTGAACACCGAGTAGGCGCGCTCGCGATGGAAGTCCACGCCGAAGGTGCCCTCCTGCTGATGGATCGCCGCGTCGGTGTTGTCGGTGAACTGCAGCTCGCTCGCCACGATCCGGAAGAACGAGATCGTCATCGTGGTGCCCGGCGAGAGGTCGGGGAACTTCTGTCCGAAGAGGTCGGCCACGCGCGCGATCTGCTCGCCGCTGAGGATCACGCGGCACTCCCCCGTCCCCTGCAGCCCGCGAATCTTCTGCAGGTCATCGGAGGGGCCATCGATCGTGAAAGCCACCAGCGGGTTCTGCTCGATGTGCCGCGCGGTGGTGGTGTGGGCCTTCGTCCAGAAGTACAGCTCGGGGCCATCGTGCACGTAGAGGAAGCTGCCGGCGTGCGGAACCCCGCTCGGGCTGGCGGTGGCAAGCGTCAGCGTGCGCTGCTCGCCCAGATAGTCAAGCACCTCGGGCAACATCTCGACTGCGGCTTCACCGCTGCTCATTGGAGTCTCCTTGCTGTGGGTCGGTCGCAGGTCGCGAGCAGGACATCTCGCCGCGGGTCGGTCGCAGATCGCGCTCGCCGATGTCGCGCAAACGGACGGCTCATGTCGCGATCACCGCCTCGCCCGCGAGGAAGTGCTCGACGAAGTCGGTGGTCACATCACCGGAGCGGAACTGCGCGTCGGCGAGCACGCGGCGGTGGAAGGGGATCGTCGTCTTCACGCCGCGGCCCTCGATCTGAAACTCCGACAGCGCGCGGTCCATTCGCTCGATCGCCTCAAGGCGCGTGGGCGCCCACACGATCAGCTTGGCGATCAAAGAGTCGTAGAACGGGGCGATGTTCCAGCCCGGGTAGCAATGCGAATCGACGCGCGTCCACGGGCCGCCCGGCGGCACGTACACATCGAGGCGCCCGGCGGCCGGGGCGAAGTCGCGGTCGGGGTCCTCGGCGTTGACGCGGCACTCGATCGCGTGGCCGCGCAGCACGATGTCCTCCTGGGCGACCGACAGCGGCTCGCCGGCGGCGACGCGGATCTGCTCCTGGATCAAATCGACGGAGGTGACCATCTCGCTGACGGGGTGCTCGACCTGGATGCGGGCATTCATCTCCATGAAGGAGAGGTTGCCCTCGTGGTCGAGCAGGAACTCCATCGTGCCGGCACCGGTGTAGCCGACCGAGAGGGCGCCGGCGACGGCGCGCTCGCCGATGTCTTTGCGCTGCGCCTCCGAGAGATGGATCGAGGGCGCCTCCTCGATCAGCTTCTGGTGGCGGCGCTGCACCGAGCAGTCGCGTTCGAAGAAGTACACGCCGTTGCCGTGGCTGTCGCACACCAGTTGCACCTCGGTGTGGCGGGGGGCCTCCAGGTAGCGCTCGATGTAGACCGCGCTGTCCTTGAACACGGCCTGAGCGGTGGCGCGCGTGGTGGTGTAGAGGCGCACGAGGTCCTCTGCCCGGCGCACGACGTTCATGCCGCGCCCGCCGCCGCCGGCGACCGCCTTGATGATCACCGGGTAGCCGATCCCGTCGGCGATCTCCTGCGCCTCCTCCGCCGTCTGCACGGGTTCGATCGTGCCTGGCAGGAGCGGCAGGCCGGCCTTCTGCATCAGGTCCCGCGCGATCGCCTTGTCGCCCACCTTCTCCATCACCTCGGGGCGAGGGCCGATGAAGGTGATCCCGTTGTCGGAGCAGATCTCGGCGAAGAAGGGGTCCTCGGAAAGGAAGCCGTAGCCGGGGTGGATCGCGTCGGCGCCGGTCTTCTGCGCGGCGCCGATCACGTTGGGGATGTGCAGGTAGCTCTTGCCGGGGTGGTGGGGCCCGACGTGGACGGCCTCGTCGGCGAAGCGCACGACGGCCGACTCGGCGTCGGCGGTGGAGTAGATCGCGACCGACTTGATGCCGAACTCCCGACAGGCGCGCGCGACTCGCAGCGCGATCTCACCCCGGTTGGCGATCAGAACCTTCTCGAACATCGGCTCAGCTCCTCGGCGACGCCGGGCGCTCGACGGAGCTAGTCATCTGCCGGCTCCAGATACATCAGCACCTGCTCGAACTCAACCCACTCGCCGTTCTCGACGACGATCTCGGCGACCTTGCCGCCCTCGCCTGCGGACACCTCGTTCATCATCTTCATCGCCTCGACGATGCACACGGTCTGCCCAGGCTCGACACTCGAGCCGACCTCCACGAACGGCTTGGCGCCGGGCTGCGCAGCGCCGTAGAAGGTGCCGACCAAGGGCGCCAGCACCGGCACCCGGTTGTCGGCCTCAAGATCCCCGATCGTGAACACGCCGGAGGCCATGCGGGCGCCGGGAGCGATGCTCATGCCAGGGCCGGCCCCCGTGGCGACCGGTCCGCTGAGGGAAGGAGGAGGAGGGGGGGCGGGGGCTGTTCCCGGCAGACCCGGCGCGGCCGGCGCTCCGCGCTCGATCTCGATCTTGTAGTCCCCGGCGGCGACCGCAAAGCGCTGCACGGTGCTGCCCTCCAGGCGCTTGATCAGATCGCGGGCCTCGGCCCACACCGACTCGATCAGCTCGCGGTCGGGGCTGGTTTGGGTGTTCTCGTTCTCGCTCATGATGTCTCCCCCTGTGATAGTGGCGGAAGTGTTGGCTGGCGCCCGGGGGTGCCGAACTTGCGAAAGCGCTCGTAGCGCTGGGCGATCAGCTCGTCGGTGCTCAACGGCAGCAGCTCGCCGAGCGTGGCGACGATCGCCGCCTTGAGGTTGGCGCCGGCGGCCGCCGGGTCGGTTTGCGCGCCGCCCTGCGGCTCGGGCACGACCGCGTCCATCACGCCGAGACGCAGCAGCTCGGGGCTGGTGATGCGCAGCGCCTTCGCCGCGCGCGGAGCGGCGGAGGCGTCCTTGAAGAGGATCGTCGAGCAGCCCTCGGGGCTGATCACCGAGTAGTAGGCGTTCTCCATCATCAGCACCCGGTCCCCGGCGGCGATCGCCAGCGCCCCGCCGCTGCCGCCCTCTCCCGTGACGACGGTGACGGCCGGCACCGGCAGGCGCGACATCAGCATGATCGATTCGGCGATCGCGTTGGACTGCCCGCGCTCCTCGGCCCCCAGCCCAGGGTAGGCGCCGGGCGTGTCGACGATCGTCACGAGTGGCAGGCCGAAGCGCGCGGCGTAGCGCATCAGGCGCATGCTCTTGCGATACCCCTCGGGCTCGGGCATGCCGAAGTTGTGCTCGACCAGCTCGCTGGTCGTATGGCCCTTCTGCTGGCCGATCACCATCACCGCCATCTCGCCCAGCTGCGCGAGGCCGGCGACGATCGCGTGGTCCTCCTCGAAGCACCGGTCGCCGTGCAGCTCCTGGAAGCCGTCGAAGGCGAAGCCGACCAGGTCGAGGAAGCGCGGGCGGTCGATATGACGCGCGAGCTGGACGATCTCCCACGGGTCGCGCGCCGGCAGCTGCTCGGGATCGACGATCGGCGCCTTCCCCTCGACAGCCGGCAGGCGCCCCTGGCGCGCCGCCGCGTCCTCGCCACGCGCCGCCTCGGCGCGGGCGTGGAGCTCGAGCAGGTTGCGGATCGTGCGGCGCAATCCTTCGCGCGGCTCGACCAGGTCGAGCATCCCGTGCTCGAGCAGGAAGCCGGCGGTCTGGAACCCGTCGGGCAGCTTCTGGCGGATCGTCTGCTCGATCACCGTCGGCCCGGCGAAGCCGATGTGCGCGTCTGGCTCTGCGATCAGGACATCCCCCAGCGTCGCGTAGGAAGCACTGACGCCGCCGTAAGTAGGATCGGTCAGCAGCGAGATAAACAGCACCCCCCCCTCCCCCAGCCTTGCAACCGCCTGGGATGTCTTGACCATCTGCATCAGCGACACGCACCCCTCCTGCATGCGCGCGCCCCCCGAGGCCGAGATCACCAGCAGGGGAGTGCGGGTCTCAAGCGCCAGCTCGGCCGCGCGCGTGATCGACTCCCCCACCGCGCCTCCCATCGAGCCGCCGATGAACGAGAAGTCGATGCCCGCCACGACGATCGGCAGGCCGTCGATCGTGCCGGTGCCGTGCAGCGCGCCGGTCTTGGTCTCGCTCTTCTTCTGCGCCTGCGCGATCCGCTCGACGTAGGGCTTGGAGTCGGCGAAGGAGAGCACGTCGAGGATCTCCAGGTCGCCGCTCAGCTCCTGGAAGCTGCCCTCGTCGAGCAGCTGCCCCAAGCGCTCGCGGATGCGCAGCCGGAAGTGGTGGTTGCAGTCGGGGCACACGCCGAGGTTGCGGCGCAGGCGCTTGTGGTAGACGAAGCTCAACTGCTCAGCTGGGACCTTCTTGAAGAAATTCGCCTGCTCACCAATCTTGAGACCTCGCAGCATAAACTTCTCCAGATCGTACTGGCCGGTCAGCGGTCTGGTACTCCAGTGGCCGCCTTTTTGGTTAAACTTGCA
>JBEKYV010000390.1:0-3822 GCA_049510515.1 Solirubrobacteraceae bacterium
GGCGTGTGGCGCGGAAACGGATTCAACGCGATCTGGCGGCCCGACAACCCGCAGTCGGAACCCTTCACCGAGATCAAACGCTACCTCGAGCTCAACCTGACGCACGACTCGTTCGACTTTCGCACGATCCCCGGCGTCGTGCCCAATCGCGGGCTGGGCCCCCAGCAGGATCTGCACCTGTATGGGCTGCACTACCTCCAGCGGGTAAGCGACGCCGACCTGCCGCCGTTCAAGACGGCGGGCGAAGCGCTGCACATCGAGCCGGGCCTGTTCATGAACGTGCCCGAAAGCGAACAGGTCAAAGAAGAAACGCTCGTGCGGCTGGCGAGCATCCCACACGGGGTGTCGCTGCTGATGCAGGGCAGAAACCCCGGCACGACCCCCACCAAAGGCGCGCCGAAAATCCCGGCGATCTACCCGATCGGCAACCTGCCGAAATTCGTTCCGGCCTCCCCGGAAGGGCGTGGAGTGCAGCCGACCGAAATCCCACCGCCCGCGAGCGGCGGTGGCGAGCACGTCGTTCCCGAGAACATCGACACCGCCGCCGATGGCGATGGCTCACAGAGCAACGGCCCCTTCCCGGCGGAGTTCCAGGGATTCGTCAACGACCCCAACTCGGTGTTGCGCGACGCGATCGCCTCCCAGAACATCCTCGGCTTCATCGCCTTCACGGTGTCGACGGAAAACGTCGAGGACTCGATCGGGAACATCCCCTTCCTGGGGATTCCCAACGCGGCTCAGGCCACCGATCCCACCAACGCCAACGCCTTCGTCTACTCCGCGAGCGCGACCTTCTGGATCGAGTGGGTCGCGATCGACCCACCGCACCCCAACGCGCACCACGCGGGCCCGCCAGCGCCGGCGGTGCCGTTCCCGGACCCCGCCCACCAGGCGATCGAGCCGTTCCCCCACCAGCCCAACTACCTCCAGCTGCAGTACTCACAGGAGGTGATCCTGATCTTCAACAAAGTGATGTGGCCGCACGTCACCGTGGGGACGTTCACGCTGAGCGCCGGGTAGCCACGGGGCGTCGCGTCGCGGGCATCACGCGGCCGGTGAACAGGCGCGCGGGGACGGACGACAGGGGCCCGCGGGGGCCGAGACCTGTCCCTACGCGTCCATCGTGCGGGTGCGCCAGGCGCCGAGGCCGAGGAACACAACCAGCCAGGCGACCAGCACAAGGAAGGCAACGCCGCCGGACATCGTGACGGTTGCGCCGTGGCCGCCTTCGGGGAGGTGGATCGGGCTGTAGTGCGACACCGCCTGGCTGAGGAGGCCCTTGCGGGCGCTGCCCAGCGATTCGATGTTGGCCAGCACTGGGCTGGCGACGACCAGCCACGCGATCAGGGCGATGATCGCCCCCGGCTTGGAGGTGGTCAGCGCCGCGAAGCCCACCGCCACCGCGCACAGCATCCCGGTGCTCAGCAGCATGAAGCCCAGGCCGTTGAGGATCAGCGACCCGTCGGGCGTTGGCAGGCCCCCGGCGAACACGAAGGTTCCGAGCAGCAGCAACGCGTAGGCGGCGCCCATGATCGCGAAGCACATCGCCAGCGCCGCGGGAACGCGCGAGGCGAACAGCGCCACGCGCGAGCGACCGGTCACGACGAGGTCCCGGAAGACGCCGGCGGATGCATCCCCCGTGCCCGCCTCTACGCCGATCAGCATCGCCGCGAGCGGCCCGAACAGGAGGGCGACCACACGCAGGCCGTCGTGGAAGTTCGACACACCGCCGGCGGGCCCGTATCTCTGGGGGTTGGAGGCGTGCTGGATCGCCGTCACCAGGAAGAAGATCAGCACCGGGCCGACCGCCAACACCAGCGCCCAGATCAGCGTGCCCCGCTTCTTGCGCAGCTTGAGGAAGTCGGCGCCGAACATCTGCCCCGCCAGCGTGAGGGGCGAGCCGCCGCCGCGGCTGGCGGGCGCAGGGGTTGCCGGCGAGACCGCACTCATGCCCTCACCTCCTCTTGCGCCACCGGGGCGTCCAGCCGCGCGGTGACCTCCAGGAAGCGCTGCTCGAGGCTGTGGCGCACGGGCTCCAGGCGCATGACTGCCACGCCGGCCCGCACGAGGCTCGCGTTCACCTGTGCCGCGCTCTGCGGCTCGCCGCTCAACACCACCCGCAGGCCCTCGTCGGAGCGGCGCGCCTCGCGCACCAGCTCGCTGCCTTCCAGGGTGCCCAGCGCCAGCTCGACGTCGTCGATGCCGACGATCAGCTCGTTGCGGGCACCGTCTCCCCCGCGGGTCAGCTCGGCGATTGAGCCCTGCGCGATCACCTTGCCGCGGTCGACGATCGCCGCGTGGTCGCAGATCTTTTCGACCTCGTCCAGCAGGTGGGAGGAGAGGAAGACGGTGCGGTTCTCCTGCTCGACCATCGCGCGGATCATCTCGCGAAACTCCTGGATGCCGCCGGGATCGAGGCCGTTGGTAGGCTCGTCGAGGATCAGCAGCAGCGGGTCGGCGAGCAGACAGCGGGCGACGCCGAGGCGCTGGCGCATCCCGAGCGAGTACTTCTTCACCTTCTCGTCGGCGCGCTCGCTGAGGCCGACGCGGGCCAGCGCAGGGTCGATCCGCGCCTGCACCTCGGGGCCGCGCACGGCGGCGACGATGCGCAGGTTCTCGCGGCCGGAGAGGTTGGGGTGGAAGCGCGGCTCCTCCACGATCGCCCCGACCCGCCGCAGCGCCTCGCCGCGCTCGGCCGGCACCGAACGTCCGAGCACGCGCATGCTGCCGGCGCTCGAGCGGGTGAGGCCGAGCAGCATGCGGATCATCGTCGTCTTGCCCGCGCCGTTGGGGCCGAGGAAGCCGAAGGCGCTGCCGCGCGGCACGTATAGGTCGACGCCGTCGATCGCCGCCCGCGCACCGAAGCGCTTTGTCACGCCCTCGGTCTCGATCGCGGCGTGACCGGTCATCTGGCCCGGGGAGCCGCCGTTGTCAGTTTGCGTGGGCACAACCACTTCCTTTCGCGAGCGTGACGCGCCCGCCTTCAGTTGCAGCGCGGATTGCGTCGCGGGTTCGCATCAGCGCAGCCTTGCAGCCCAACCTAAACGTATCGTGAGAACTACGAGACGGTCGAGAGCCCGGCGGACAGACGGCAGTCGCGGTTGAGCAGACGTGGGTGCCGCACCGCAGCCTACCGCAACCTCTCTACCCGTCCTCCTGCGCCTGCAGCTCCCGCACTCGCTCCTCCAGCTGCGAGGTCACCCCCGGGTCGCGCAGCGTGGTGACGTCGCCCAGCGCGCGGCCCTCGGCGATGTCGCGCAGCAGGCGGCGCATGATCTTGCCCGAGCGCGTCTTCGGGAGGTCGTCGGCCCAGATGATCCGCTTGGGGCGCGCAAACTTGCCGATCCGCTCGGCCACTGTCGCGCGGATGCTCTCGGTCTCCTGCTCATCGCCCTCAAGCTCCCCCTGCAGCGTCACAAACGCCACGATCGCCTGGCCGGTGTCCTCGTCGTGCTGGCCGATCACCGCGGCCTCGGCGACGTCGGGGTGGGCGACGATCGCCGACTCGACCTCCGCGGTGGAGAGGCGGTGGCCGGAGACGTTGACGACGTCGTCGATGCGCCCGATCACCCACAGGTAGCCGTCGGCGTCACGACGTGCGGCGTCGCCCACCAGGTAGGTCTGCTTGCCGAAGCGCTCGAAGTAGGTCCTGATGTAGCGCTCGTCCTCCTTGTAGAGGGTGCGCAACATCGACGGCCACGGGCGAGTCAACACCAGCAGGCCCTGACCGTGCTCGATCGAGTTGCCGCCGGACTCGGCGAACACCTCCGCCTCGACCCCCGGGAAGGGGTGCGTGCAGGAGCCCGGCTTGGTGGCGGTGAT
>JBEKYV010000391.1:0-3795 GCA_049510515.1 Solirubrobacteraceae bacterium
CGAAGATCTGGACGACGACACCGTGATCGCCGAGCTCGTAGCGGTCAAGGGCTTGGGAATCTGGACGGCCCACATGTTCCTGATGTTCCATCTCCAGCGTCCCGATGTGCTGCCGGTCGGCGACCTCGGCATCCGCCGCGCGATCGAGCGCGCCTATGGCCTCGACGCCCTCCCCGACGCCGCCGAGATGGAGCGGATCGCCGAGCCGTGGCGCCCCCATCGCACGCTTGCGTGTCGCTACCTGTGGCGCTCGCTCGATAACGAACCGACATAGCCCCGCCGCGCCCAGCGGCCCGAGCATCAGCTCTCGTGGAGCTCGATCCACTCCGCCAGGAAGGGCTCGGCGATGCGGTACTCGCCGCGGCCGATCCGCGCGACCAGCTCGGCGCCGGCCAGCGCGGCGAGGGCGGTCTGCACAGTGGCGACTGCAGGTAGCGCGTGGCGGCGGCGGTACTCGCTGCTCAGCGGCCGTCCGGGCTGCTCAGCGGCGAGCGCCTGCAGCACGCGGCGCTGGGCGGCGGCGGTGCGCGACCACAGCAGGCTGAAGTGCGCGTGCTCGGAGCGCAGCGTCGTGGCAAGGGCGCGCTCCAGACACTCGCTCCCGGCGCTCTCCCCGGCGGGGGTCTCCTCCCAGAGGAAGTAGAGCAGCTCCTGCGTGGCGTAGGGGTGCCCGCCGGTCGCATCCAGCACCCCGGCGCACGCCCGGGGGTCGAGCGTCTTGCCGGAGCCGGCAAACCCCTCGACCGCATACCGTTCGAACGGCTCCCGCGGGATCGGGCCCAGCTCGCGCTGCTTGGCGCTGCGCCAGAAGGGCTCGTGCTCGTCGTTGAAGATGCGCTCGATCATGTGGCGCGCGCTGCCGAGGTAGACGTGGGCCACCTCGGGCTGCTCCTGGAAGACCGATCGCATCAGCTTGAGCAGACCGCGGTCGATCTCGACGACCTCCTGGAACTCGTCGAGCACGAGCGCCACGCGTCGCCCGCGCTCGGCCGCGAGGCGGCCCGGCAGCACCAGCAGCCCCTCGAGCGTGGCGTCGAGGTCCTCGCGCGCGGCCCGGGCGTCGAAGCTGAAGGACAGCGACCCGTCCTCGGGGTCGATCGTCGCGGTCGGCGCGATCCGCAACCCCGCAAACATCCGCATGCGCTCGCGAGCGCGAAACAGCGGCGAGGCGATCTCGTCGTAGATCGTTGCGGCGAGCCGCTCGGCCAACCGCTCCTTGGTGGGGGTGCGCATCAGGTCGACCTGCGCGATCAACACGCCCTCCCCGACGAGCTGTTGCGCGACCCTCCAAATCAGCGAGGACTTGCCGTAGCGCCGCGGCGCAAACAGGACGACGTCCTGCCCGTTGCGCATATCGGCCGTCAGCTCCTCGAGCTCCTCCTCGCGATCGGTGAACGCCTCGTCGAGCGCCAGCGCGCCGAAGCGGAAGGGGTTGATCGGGTTGCCCGAGCCGCGCGCCACAGCCCAATTATGTCCTACAAGATAATCCTTGTCAAGATAATTTATTTTATGTCTACAAAGATAATCTCTAGAGACATAAAGTGGGGGTCTCAGGCTGCCGAGACCTGCTCCTCCTCACCCCGCTCCTCCTCGACCCAGACGAAGAGGACTCTCAAGCCGCGCCGCCCTCAGACGGCTGAGACCTGCTCCTCCTCGGCGACCCGGAAAGACGACCCGCAACCGCAGGCGGCGACGACGTTGGGGTTGTTGACCTTGAAGCCAGCGCCCTGGAGACTTTCCTCGTAGTCGATCTCCGACCCGTGCACGTACTGCAGGCTCTGACGATCGACCAGCAACTTCAGCCCGTGGCTCTCGAAGACCGCGTCGTTGTCGCGCTGCTCGTCGAAGGCCAGCTGATATTGGAAGCCCGAGCAGCCGCCTCCGCGCACCCCGACACGCAGCCCCGCGAGCGCCACGTCGGCACTCTGGGCGTCGAGGAACTCGCGTACCTTGTCAGCTCCCTTGTCGGTGAACGCAACCATCGCTATCCAAAGTATAGCGCTGCCCTGCGGGCGGCTATCCTAACCTAGAGGGTGGCGCAGCCGGCCGAAGGCTGGCGAGCCGGGCCCCTCTTCTTTCATTCCATGCCCACCACCGAGGAAATCAAGCAGCGCATCGAGGCCGGTATCCCCGGCGCCCGCGCGCAGGTCAGCGGCGGCAACGATCACTTCAAGGCTACCGTCACCGCCACGGCGTTCGCGGGCCAGACCCGCATCGAGCAGCACCGCCTCGTGTACGCGGTCTTTGGCGAGGAGCTCGGCGCGGAGATCCATGCGCTGTCGCTGAAGACCCAAGTCGACTGACCCCACCCGAGAACCAGGAGCCTTCCATGCCGGTACACCAGCCGCTTCCCATGATCGACAACGATCTCGACACCCGCCCCGCACCCGCGGAGAGTGGGCCCAACCCGATTCGCGAGGCGATCGAGCAGGCGATCGCGGAGAACCGCGTGATCCTCTTCATGAAGGGCACCCCCGACGCCCCCGCGTGTGGCTTCTCGCGCCGTACCGTCGCCGCGCTGCAGGCGCTCGATGCGCCGTTCGCGGCGGTGGACATCCTGCCCGATCCCCGTATCCGCCAGGAGCTTTCGGCGATCTCCAACTGGCCGACGATCCCCCAGCTGTTCGTCGAAGGCGAGCTGATCGGGGGCTGTGACATCGTCACCGAGATGTTCGAGTCCGGCGAGCTTGCGGAGGCGTTGAAGTAGATCCCGAGGGGCCGCGCGGCGGGTTGCGGTAGGGTTGCCGACCCGATGCCCCCGGTAGCGATCGTCACCGACAGCACCCAATACCTGCCGCGCACGCTGGCGGCGAGCGAAGGCATCCCCCAGGTGAGCCTGTACTTCGGGTGGGGCGATGACAAACAGCGCGAGTCCGAGATGGAGAGCTTCGATGCGTTCTATGCGCAGCTGCGCTCCAACCCCAACCTGCCCACCACCTCCCAGCCGTCGATCGGCGACTTCCTCGCGGTGTGGGAGCCACTGCTGGAGGCAGGACATGACATCGTCTCGGTGCACCTCTCAGGGGGAATCTCCGGCACCTGCGAGGCGGCTCGCCAGGCCCGCGGCCTGCTCGCCGAGCGCGGTCTCGGCGAACGCGTGGAGGTGATCGACGGGGAGACGGCCTGCGGTGGGCTCGGCCTCCTCGCGCTCGCGGGCGCTGCGGCGGCACGCGGCGGCGCCGACAAGGAGGGCGTGCTCGCGCGCATCCGCGAGACCCGGGCGGCGCTGAAAATCTGGTTTTGCATCGACACCCTCGAGTATCTGCGCCGCGGCGGGCGTGTCGGCAAGGCGCAGGCGTGGCTGGGGGGCACGCTGCGGATCAAGCCGATCCTCACGCTCGGCTACGAAATCACGCCCGTCGAGCGCGTGCGCACCGCCGGCAGGGCGTTCGAGCGGATGGTGCAGTACATGCACGAACTGCGCGAGGCCGGCTCGGATGCGTGGGTGGTGCAGCACATCCAGGCCACCGACCAGGCCCAGCGGCTGATCGACCACGGCCGTGAGATCTACGGCTCAGAGCCGCTGTTCGTCTCCGAGGTCGGCCCTGTGATCGGCACCTACGTCGGCCCGGGCCTCGTGGGGGTCGGCGGAATCCCCCGCGCGCTGCTGACCTGAGGAGATTTTTTTTGGAGGGGAGGAGATTTTGAGAGGGCTGGGGGGGTGATCTCCTTCTTTCAAGCCCCCACCACTTCACAAAATGAAGGGTTGGGGCCTCAAAACAGATCATCTACCGCACCAAACCACTTCACAAAGTAAAGGGTTGGGGCCCGAAAAAGTACACACAACACCCGCCC
>JBEKYV010000392.1:0-3785 GCA_049510515.1 Solirubrobacteraceae bacterium
CCGCACCGACGGCGCCATGGCGCGCGCCACCGAGCTGACGCGTGGAAAGCTCGGCAACATCGGCCAGCAGGTCGCAGCCGCCCGGTGCGGCCGGCCGGTGTCCGTCGTCTACGCCGCGGCCGCGTCCGAGCTGCGCAGCCTGGCGGGCCTGCGCGCCGCGCGGCTGGTGGCGACACCGATCGTAGGAGTCTTCCACTGGGCTCCAACCAGCCGCCTCGCCCGCGGGTGGCCGCTGCAGGGCTTCGATCGCGTGATCGTGCTCTGCGAGCACACGCGGCGCAGCATGGTACAGGCGGGCGTGGCGCCGGAGCGCATCACCTCGCTCGGCTGGGGGGCGGATCTCGACTTCGCCGGGTTTGCGCCGCGGGGGCCGGCTGCCGCGGACGCTCCGGTCGTTGCCACGGGCAAGACCCAACGCGACATGCGCACCCTGATTGCGGCGCTGCGGGCGACCGGGCTGCCGGCGCACATCTACGGCGATCGCGACGAGCTGGCGCGCCGCGCCGGCCCGATCCCCGCGCACGTGACGGTCCGTCCGGTGTCCCGCGATGAGCCGGGAACGCCGCTGAGGTATGACGCCGCCGTGATGGCCGACCTGCGGTCGGCCGCCGTCGTGGCGATCCCGCTGCCGAGCACGGATCGCCTGGCCGGGCTCACCGAGGTCGTCGACGCGCTCGCGTGCGCACGGCCGATGATCCTGACGCGCTCGCCGTACTTCGACTTCGATATCGAGCAGATCGGCTGCGGCTGGTGGGTGGAGCCTGGTGACGTGCGCGGCTGGAGCGAGCGGCTGACCGCGGCGATGGCAGATCGCGGTCGGCTCGATGAGATGGGTTGCGCCGGCCGAGCGTGGGCCGGCGAGCATCTGAACGAGCGGCTCTTTACCGAGGGCCTGCGCCGCGTGCTTTTGGGGGTGGCGGCGGACGGGCTCAGCGCTGGGTGATGGCTTCGGCTGTCGAGTCGCTTGCACAGCTCAGCGCTGGATGATCACTTCGGCGGTCGAATCGTGCCCGATCCGGCGCAGCGCGCGGGTCGACACAGTGGTGCTCCGAGCGGCACGGAAGCGCGCGACCGCGAACGTTTCGCTCCTGGTCACTCCCGCGAGACGGAATCCGGGCGGCCCGCTGCTCGGCACGACCGCCGGGCCAGGTGCGCTTGCGCTGTGGCGCACGCGCAACGCCACGAATGCAAGTTCGCGGGTTGTGACCGTGCTCGCGGACGCTAGCCGCAGCCCGCCCAGGTAGATCGACAATGGCAGGTAGCTGTTCGGTTCGGTGACGATCACCCGGGTGGCCGGCGGGCTCGCGAGGGCCCGAGCGGCGCTGCGCCAGTCGTCGCGCTGGTAGCCGGGGACCAGGTTGATCGCCGCGATCACCGCCAGCGAGATCGCGCACAGCCCGCCACCCAGCAGGGCGGTGTAGCGGCCGGCCCGCGTGATCCCCAGGGCGCAGGCGATCAGAATCGCGAAGGGCACCCAGTTGGCGATCACGTTGCGACCGTCGTACACGTCCACCAAGTGGGTGACCGCGAGCAGGAGGGGCACGGCGAATGCGACGAGCAGGACGAGCCCCGCATCCCGTGCTCCCCGTCGTTCGGGTCGATCCCCGCGCCGCAGCAGCAGTGCGAGGGCGCCCGCGGCGAGCAGCGCGGCGAGCAGCGCCGAGACGATCTCCAGGGGACCGTAGACGCCGACGAAGAAGAGCTTGGCCGTCTCGGAGACCCGTGAGGAAAGTGACGCTTCTTCGATCCACTGCGCTTTCCCTCTTTCGATCTGGCTGGCAGCCAGCGGTAGGAGCGCCAGCCCGACGAGCACCACGGCCCCGATCGGCGCCCATGTGCGCCGCCAACCGAGACGCCACATCAGGATTAGCGCCTCGGCGAAGAACAGGAAGGCGGCGAAGTAGTGCGTGAGCAGGGCCAGCGCCGACGCCAACGCCCACAGCGCCAGATGCCGCCCGCGCGGCGCCTGCAGCGCACGCTGCCAGAAGAGGTAGGCGACGGCGCTCAGCAGAATCAGCAGCGCGTACGCGCGCGCCTCCTGGGAGTAGTAGTACATCGCGGGGTTGACGGCCGCGAGCGCCGCCGCCCACACGCCCACGCGTCGCGATACCTGCCGGCCCGCCAGATAGAGCACCGGGATCGTGAGCGTGCCCACGAGCGCCGAGAAGGAGCGAAAGCCGAGTGGCCCGGCGCCGAAGACCTTTGTCCAGGCCCACACGAGGGTGTAGTACAGGGGCGGCGCCGACTCGCTCGCCGAGAGGTTGGAGAGCATCCCCGAGAACCCGCGGTGAACGAGCACCAGCGTGGCCGACTCGTCGAGCCAGATGCTCTGAACGTTGAGCGTCCCGAAGCGCAGCGCCGCTCCGAGCAGGGTGAGGGCCGCGACTATGAGTGCGGCCGAGCTTGGCTGCCGCCATGCTGCGAGCCGCAGACTCCACGGCGAGGACCCCTCCGCGAGGCTTGGGGGTATGTGCTCTCCGGCGGGCTGGCTGGGGGCGGCGGGGGTGCCCACGCGCTCACTCATGCTATCCGCCCTCGATGTGTGACTCGAGCAGCGCGTGCCAACGCTCGCCGTAGCGCTCGAGGCTGTTGTGCTCCCGCACGAACGCGCGGGCGCGTGAGGTCAATTGGCTGGTATCGATCTCCTCCAGTGCGCGCAGGCGCGCAACGAGCTCGTCAAGCGCTGGCTCCACGCACAGCGCCTCGTACGCGGGAACGGCTCGCAGGAGGGTCGGCATCCAACCGACGCGGGTGGTGATCAGGGGAACGCCGCAGGCGAGCGCCTCCAGCACGACGTAGCTGCAGGCCTCGTACTTGCTGGGGAAGAGCACGCAGTCGGCCGCCGAGTAGGCGACCGTCAGCTTCGACGGCTCGAGCAGGCCGAGGTTGATCGCATCGGGGCTCGCGTTGGGGCCGGCCACCACCAGCTCGAACCCGGCGCGCCTGCTCGCATCGAGGATCAGCCGCGCTCCCTTGCCGTGGTCGAGGCGTCCGACGAACAGGGCGCAGCGTCCCTCAGGGGACAGTCCCAGCTGCGCGCGGGCCTGCGCGCGGGGGATCGGCGAGAAGGTGACGGTGTCGATCCCGTTGGGGATCACCGTTGCGTCGTTCACTCGGTAGAAGCGGCGCACCTCAGTGGCGGCTGAGTCAGCGACGCATACCACCGCCCGCGCGCCGCGTGCCGACAGGGCCTCGGTGCTCCCGTAGCCGATGACGTGGCGTATGCGTTCGCGTTGCGGGACGTCGGCGCCGACGGCACGTACCGCGCCCACGGCCGTGCCGTGGTAGACGTGGATGCGGGGAATACGCCTGTTGTAGCCGACGCCCAGATAGCCGTTGGTGACGATCAGGTTTGGATGTTGGGCGCGCGCCGCGCGGCTGCCGGAGCGGGAGGTGCTCAGAGGGCCGAGTCCAAGACGGAACTGCAAGCGGGTGACTTCATGCTCTGGCCCGACGATGGTCGCGCTCCAGCCCTGCTGCTCGAGCACGCGTGCCAGCAGCACGCACATGCGCTCGACTCCGCCCGCCGCGTTGGAGACGTTGGGCGAGACGATTACCGCGTGCCGCATCGGGTGTGTCAACTGTGTGCCGTGGGTCCGCCGCCGGCGAGCATTCGGCGGGCCGTGGTGATGCGTGCCCGCGCCATCCCCGCCGCGACCGTCTGAGCCCGGCGCCGGGCAAACCGAAGCTGGGCGCTTGGGACCGCGTCGATGTAGCCCTGTGAGGCCAGCCACGATCCATGTCGACGTAAGAAGCGCCAGTTGTTGCTCAGCGTCCAGTACTCG
>JBEKYV010000393.1:0-3782 GCA_049510515.1 Solirubrobacteraceae bacterium
CCTGGCCCCCGGCAACGAGCTCAGGTTCGAGCACGGTGCTGGACCTTTCCCCCGGCGGCGGGACCTCCGGCCAGCTGCGCGAGCTCGCTCTGGCGTTCGGGCTCTTCTGTTCGGCGCTCGCCATCGGGGAGGGTTTCCTCCGGCGCCGCAGGCACCGCCGGCCCCGGCCGATCGGCACCTTCTCCGACGACGACTCCTTCGAGGACACGGGCCCGCAAGGCCTCCAGCCCGAATCGGTGCCGGAGCCCGAGCCCGCTTCGCCGGATCCGCCGCTCTGGCCAGCACCCCCACCGGGCCCCGCGCCAGCGCCAGCCTGGCTTGACCCCTGAGGCGAGCTTACAACCGGGCTCTGCCCAGCCGGAGCCTTCACCGGTGCCTCGCCGTGTGCGCCGCCGCTCACCCGCGTGGTCGATCGCGGCGTGTGGTTGCCAGCGGAAACGGGAGAAGCACCGGCGGAGCCGCCCCCACCGGCGGTAGATGGTGCCCCGCGGCTCTTCCCACCGGCTGAACCAGAGCCACGCCCGTCGCGACGCTCGGCGGCGCCATGACGCGCGCCTGCGCCGGCGGCCGCGGCGGAAAGCTCGCCGTAACGGGCCGCCGAACGCGACACGAAGCGCGTGGAGCCCGCGCCGGCGTTGCTCTGGGGCGCCGCCGAGGCGATCAGTCGGTGCCGGTGGTGGGGGGTGGAGGCGCTGAGGTGCACCACCGCCGCTCCGGTGATCACAGTGCCCACCGTCAGCGCCACGGCGCCTCCCTTCAGCAGCAGCCCGCTGACGCCGGCCGCTCCCGCTCCCCCCACGCCAACCGCCGCGCCGCCGCCGCCCGCAAGTTCGGCGAGCCGTTCGGGGGCGGGGCCTCCCCGGTTGGAGCGCCCCGCCAGCCAACCCAGCAGCGGCGGCGGGGTGAGCGCGGTGACCCCCGTGCGCAGCGTGGTGCGCGCCCGGTAGAGCAAACCGCGCACGGCGCCGTTGGTGATCCCGAGGTCGCTTGCGACCTGCTCGTGGCTGTCGCCGGCGACGGCGGTGCGGACGATCACCTCGCGCTGCAGCGGCGGCAGCGCGGCAACCTCCGCGAGCGCCTCGCGCATCGCCATCCCGCGTTCGAGCTGCGAGTCGTCGGTGCGCGATTCGAGCGTCGAGCTCAGCGTCGGGTCGGGCAGCGGCTGGCCGTCGTGGGCGGAGTCGCGCAGAGCGTTGACGGCAGTGTTGTGCACCACCCGGTACAGCCACGCTTTGAGATCGCGCACCTCCGAGCCCTCCCGCACGGCGATCCAGGTCTTCAGCAGCGCGAGCTGGACGATGTCCTCGGCCCGGGCATCCTCCAGCCGCAGGCGCCGGCAGTAGCCGAGCAGCGGCTTGCGGTAACGATGGACGATCGCCTCGAACGCGCGCTCGTGACCCTGGCGCACCAACGCGAGCAGCCGATCATCCGACTGAGTCGCCAGCAAACGGGTGGGGATTCCTGGACTCATGGCACACCGTGGGCACCGTGGCGGCTCCCAGGGCCAACGCGACCCTGGCGGCGACATGCGCCCAACCATCCTTACGACATCTTAGCCACCCACCGCAACTGCTGTTCGCCCAAATAAACGAAAAGACACGGAAGAATCGGATGCGCATCGATGCGCGCGGCGGCGGCCAACGCGGCGTAGCTGCGACAAGCCGATGAACGCCGAAGGCGCCGGACAGGCCGATGACACCCGCCCCCAGGGACGGCTCGGGGCGGCCCGCCAGGATGGGCCGCCCCGAAACCTTGTCCCGCCCCGTGGGGAGGGGCGCCTGGCGCGGAACTCGTCCCGCCGACGGAGGATGGAGCGCCATCGACGGACCCGAGTGCGGATTTGCCGCGCTTACGTCTGGTATTGCCAGCGGACATCCCTGAGACACCGCCGCCGCGCAAACCTCACGCGCCGTCGCCCAAATTTTCCACGCATCCACCACACACCACCCTGCCGCCTCGTCCGCCCACCACACCACCCAAACTGCCGTCCAACCGTTCAGTGGGCCACGCCTCGCATTTCACGCGAGAAGACACCGCATCGATTGCGAGGCGGTCGGGTTATTGGGGTCGTAGATCGAACAACAACCGGGAGCGCAACGCAGAGCCCGGCGGGATCGGCCACATCCGGGGGGATTTGGACCGGAGGGACGGCCACCTCAATAGTCACCGACCATCCACTCGAAGGAGGAGGATTACATGCGCCTGAGAAGCTTTGCTTTGGCGTGCGCGGTTGCGGTCTCGTCGCTGTTCCTGTCTGCGACGGGAGCATCCGCGTTCTTTCATCCCGGTCCCGGCGGCTGCCGGGTAACCATCCACTCGCCCGTGCGGATCACCGCCGGGGAATCGGCCACGATCTTCGGTCAGCTTGTCTGCCGCCGCGACGTGAAAACGGAAGGCAGGATCGTGAGGCTCTTCCGACGGGTCCCCGGCGTCCCCGGGTTCACTTACGAGGCGAGCACCACCACCGGCGCCGGCGGCGCCTACCAGTTCCAGCTCACCGGCAGCGTCGTCGAAAACAACGGCGTGTGGCATGTGCGCTCGCACGGTGCGGCAAGCGTCAACAGAAGCATCCGCGTCGCCCCCCAGGTGACCTTCGAAGGGCCGCCGGAAGGCACCCAGATCCTGACGGGGATCGCCAACAAAGTCACGTTCACCGGCAAAGTCACCCCGGCGGACATCGGCGCACGGGTGGTACTGCAGCGCCAGAACGCGCTCACCGGCAACGAATGGCACCGGATCGACATCGGCGTGGTGGAAGCGGGGGGCGGCTACTCGATCCCCCACACCTTCATCGTCCCCGGCGACGCCAACCTGCGCGTGCTGGTGCTCAGCCAGGGACGCAACGTCCGCGAAACGTCAAGCCCGCTCACCTATGAGATCTCGCAGGCGCAGAACAAAGAACTGACGATCGAAGCAACGCCCGATCCGATCTTCTACGGGCAGTCGGTGGTCATCGGCGGAACACTCGCGGGCGTCACCACCAGCCAGCCCGTGACGCTGCTGGTGCGCGATGTTCATCAGCACGGCTTCGCGCCGGTCGCTCAGGTCAACACCAGCAGCACGGGCGCCTACACGTTCCCTGCACAGACGCCTGTCAACAGCACCTACTACAAGGTGCAGGGCGACGGCAAGACCTCGGCGGTGCTGTTCGAGGGAGTCAAATACGTACTCACGGCCGAAGCGTCGGCGACCTCGCTGATGGAGGGTCAGGTGGTCACGTTCTCGGGCAAAGTCGCACCCACGCCCACCCAACCCGGCCACGTGATCTACCTGCAGCGCGAGAACGCCTCCGGCACGGGCTTCCACGTAGTGCGGGTGGGCACGGTCACGCCGGAAGCCACGTTCTCGATCCCCTACCAGGTGTTCAGCCTGGGGACCGACCTTTTCCGCGTGTACATCCCCGGCGGTCCCGACAACGGGGGCACAGCCAGCCAGACGTTCGCAATCAACGTGAGCCCGGCTCCGGCCGCCGTTCTGAAAGAAGTCCCGGGCAACTCCTCGACGCCCTCGGAAGGGTCTACCAACTCCAACGAAGCGGAAAAGGAAGGCGAAGAACGGGGCCACGGAGAAGGCGCAGCGAAAACCGAAAAAGAAGAAGAAGAAGCTCCCCGCGGACACCACCACCGCCGGTAGCAGGCCAACCACCAGCCTATACTCACGCCGAGGCCGCCCACGGGCGGCCTCGGTCGTTAAGCGGCGACCGCCCGCGCGTCCAGATGCGCCCCCACCTTGCGCTTGACCCGCTGCAGCGCGTTGTCCACAGTCTTGGTGTCGCACGCGAG
>JBEKYV010000394.1:0-3773 GCA_049510515.1 Solirubrobacteraceae bacterium
GAGGTCGCCCTCCAGCGTGTAGCCGGCGGGGGAGGCCACGGCGATCTGCATCCCGGCTAGCGTCCCCAGCACGGCGAGCGAGCGGGCGACGTTGTTGCCGTCCCCCACGTACGCCAGACGCAGCCCCTCCAGCTCGCCGTAGGACTCGCGTAGCGTGAGCAGGTCGGCGAGCGCCTGGCAGGGATGGTGGCGGGCGCTCAGCATGTTGACGATCGGCACAGTGCTGTACTCGGCGAGTCCTTCCAGCAGCTCGTCTGCCCCGGTGCGCAGCCCCACCGCCGCGACGTGCCGGGATAGCACCAGCGCCGTGTCGCGCGGGGACTCTCCGCGCGAGAGCTGCAGCTCGTCGCTGCGCAGCACCACCGCATGGCCGCCCAGCTCGTGGATGCCCACCTCGAACGACACGCGGGTGCGCGTGGAGGGCTTCTCGAAGATCAGCGCCACGCTGCGCCCGGCGAGCGCACGTGAGCGGAGTGGGTCGGCCTTCAGCTCCCCCGCGCGCGCCAGCAGCCCGTCGAGCTCGGCGGCGCCCAGCTCCGCCCCGGTGAGGAAGTGGCGCGGGGCCGGCGCTCCACCGTGGCGCGGGGCCGGCGGCGGGCTGGGCGCCCGCGTCCCGGCGCTCTGCAACGCGGCGGTGGCGCTCGGTGAGGGTTCCTGAGTTGCCATGGGAGCGCCAGTCTAGGCTAGGCTTGGCCGATGCAGTGGAGGAGGGGTGCACAAGGGGTCCTGCGTTGGGCGTTGTCCCTCGCGGCGGTATGCGCCGTGCTGGCGCTTGCCGCCGGCTGCGGGTCGAGCGGGTCGGGTGGATCGAGCTCGACTGGCTCCAACTCGCCCACCACCTCGAGCACCCACGCCAAAACTACCGCCAGCGGCGGCTTGAAGGCCGTCACCACCCCGAAATACGCCTCGCCCTCCTCCTCCGAACCAGTCAAGAGCGGCGTCGTGCAGATCGCCTACCGCAACATCGCGATCGACCCCGACACGGTGCGGGCGAAGGTGGGCAGCACGATCAAGTGGACCAACGAAGACCCCGAAAAGTGCAACGTCACAAGCGAGGGCGGCCCGTACACGTTCGCCTCCAAGGACTTCGGCGAAGGTGGGAGCTTCGAACTGAAGCTCCCCAAGCCGGGGATCATCCACTATGAGTGCACTTACTACCCGACGACGATGAATGGGACGATCGAAGTAGTCGGGTAGGGGTCAGACGGGGAACTCGGCGAGGCCCTCCTCCGGCGTCGAGGCGGTGGCGTAGAGGCGGCGCGGGATACGTCCGGCGGTGCTGGCAAGGCGCCCGGCCTCGACGGCGTGGCACATCGCGCGCGCCATGCGAACAGGGTCCTCCGCACGAGAGATCGCCGAAGCGGCCATCACCGCGTCGCAGCCCAGCTCCATCGCCAGGGCGGCGTCTGAGGCCGTGCCAATGCCGGCGTCCAGCACCACCGGCACGTGCACCGCCTGGCGCAGGAGGGCGAGGTTGTAGGGGTTGCGGATGCCCATCCCGCTGCCGATCGGGGCGCCGAGCGGCATCACCGCGGCGCAGCCCACGTCCTGTAGCCGTCGGGCGAGGACGGGATCGTCGGTCGTGTAGGGGAGCACCGTGAAGCCCTCGTCGACCAGCTCCTCGGCGGCGCGCAGCAGCTCGGGGGCGTCGGGCATGAGCGTGTCCTCGTCGCCGATCACCTCCAGCTTGATCCACTCGGTGGCAAACGCCTCCCGGGCGAGCTTCGCCGTGAGCACCGCATCCCGCGCGGTGTGGCAGCCCGCGGTATTGGGCAGCAGCCGTACGCCGGCGTCGGCGAGCACGTCGATCAGCGAGCCACGCGCGTGGGGATCCACGCGCCGCAAGGCGACCGTCACCAGCTCGCTGCCGCTCGCGCGGATCGCCTCCGCCATCAGCTCCAGCGAGCGAAAGCCGCCCGTGCCGAGCAGCAACCGCGAGCGCATGGTGGTGCCAGCGATTGTGAGGAGGTCGTCCGTCGAAGCCTCACCCCGTGGGGAGCTGGCAGGCGAAGCGCCAGGGGTGACAGCACCGTTGGTGAGACCGGCCACCTGAGCGTCAAGATGGGCGCCGGGTCGGTCGGGAGATGGTGAGCGGGACGTGCTCATCGCCCACCCATCATCCTCCCTGCATCGCGGTGAGCACCTCCACGCGGGCGTCAGCAGTAAGCGCGAAGGTCTCCCACGCCGTGCGGGGAACGACCTCGCCATCGACTGCCACCGCCACGCCGCGCGCATCGGCGGACAGGCCAAGCCGGCCAAGCGCGCCAGCTACTGTCTCGCCGGCCGGCAGGTCGGAGCTCCGCCCGTTCAAGTAGATCATGCGGGCACCCCCACCAACGCCTCCGCGACGAGCTCCGCGGTAAGGGGGGTCAACAGGATCCCGTTGCGGTGGTGCCCGGTGGCCCACACCAGCCCCTCCACTGCGCCGGGGCCGATTACGGGCGCGTTGTCGGGGGTAGACGGCCGGAAACCAACGGAGAGCTCCTCGATCTGCAGCTCCAGCACGCCGGGCACCAGCTCGCGGGCGTCGCGCAGCAGCTCATACACGCCGCCCACGGTCGGGCGCTTCTCGAAGCCGCGCTCCTCGACGGTGGCGCCCAGCACATAGCGCCCATCGCCACGGGGCACCAGGTAGCCGCCTGCGAAGCGCACCACCCGCTCCAGCAGCCCCGGGCCGGCCGGGTCGCGCAGCCGCAAAATCTGCCCCTTCACCGGACGTACCGGCACTCGCGCATGGGTGGGCAGCCCCGCGATCTCGCCGCCCCAGGCGCCGGCGGCGAGCACCACCTGGCCGGCGCCCAGGCGCTCACCGTTGGTGAGCACCACGCCGGTGACGGCACCCTCCAAGCCGTCAGAGGTGGCGATCTCGCCACGATCGGCGGCAGCGGCGCCCCGGGCGTCGAGCCCGCTCGCGCTCCACCCTTCCAGCTCCACCCTCGCGACAGGAGCTTGCTCGCGAACCTCCACCCCGCCGCGCTCGCACGCGCGCCGCAGCGCGGCGAGCACCAGCCGCGGATCGACACTGTGGTCCTCAGGCGCCTCCAACGCCAACCGCACGGTAGGGGCGAGCGCCGGCTCCAGCTCGCGCGCGGCACTGGGCCGCAATCGCCTGACGGGCAGGCCTAGCGACTCGCGTAGCGCCAGCTGTCGCTCCAGCTCGCGCGCCTCGTCCTCATCGCGCGCAACTACCAGTGTGCCGCTCCGCCGCAGCCCTACCTCGATGCCGGCTGCTTGCGACAACTCGGCCGCGAAGCTCGACCACATCTCCGCCGAACGCAGACCCAGCTCGAGCACCCGCTGCCCGGCCTCCCCGAACTCGACCTCGGAGACGGGGGCAAGCATCCCGGCGGCGACGCCCGAGGCACACTCCCCACCGATCGCGCCACGCTCGAGCACGGCGACGGACAGCCCCCGCTGCCGCGCGCGCCAGGCGATAGCGAGGCCGATGACGCCGCCGCCGACGACTGCCACATCCACCGCCTGGTCATTGCTGGGCATTGGTTTGATGCTAGTGGCAGGCGGCCCTGCGAGACTTGGGTCGATGCCCACCCACGACCACGTCGGCCGCGAGCGGCGCGCGCGCCTGGCGGCAGCACGGTTGTACCTGGTATGTGACTCCAAACCCGGTGGCCGGGAGTTGACCGGCGTCCTGCGGGCGGCGATCGCCGGCGGGGTGGACATCGTGCAGTTGCGCGACAAGCGGCTGCCCGACGAGGAGCTGACGGTTGTGGCCCGCGCCGCCGGCGCGCTGTGCGGCGATCTCGGTGCGCTCT
>JBEKYV010000395.1:0-3765 GCA_049510515.1 Solirubrobacteraceae bacterium
TCTCGAAGGCCAGATCGCTCTGGCGGTGCCCGGCGAGGACGGCGCGGTGCTGGTCTACTCCTCCACGCAGCATCCGAGCGAAGTGCAGCACATCGTCGCGCGCTGTCTCGCCTTGCCGGATTCGTTCGTTACCTGCCGCGTGCGCCGCATGGGCGGCGGCTTCGGCGGCAAGGAGACGCAGGCGACGCAATGGGCGGTGATCGCGGCGGTGGCGGCACGCGTCACCGGCCGGCCGTGCAAGTTCCGGCTCGATCGCGACGCCGACATGGCGATGACCGGCAAGCGGCACGATTTTTTCGTCAACTATGCGGTCGGCTACGAGCGGGACGGGCGCATCCGCGCTGTCGACCTCGATCTTGACGCGCGTTGCGGCTGTTCGGTCGATCTTTCCATTGGCGTGGTCGACCGCGCCATGTTTCAGGCCGAGCTGGATGCCCTGCGAGCCCGGGAGAAGGCGCACACCCGCGAGGGCGACGCGATCGCCGCGGCACGCCGCCGGCTGCCGATGGTCGAGGTGGATTCCGCGCTCCCGCTGATCGGCCCGCGCGGCCCGGTGACGTTGCTGGACGCGTTCGAGGGACGTCGAGGGCTGATCGCCTACTACTTCATGTGGCAGTCCGGGCGACCCGCCGCCGAGCAGTGCGAGGGCTGCACCTTCTACACGACGCAAGTCGGCGAGCTCTCCCAACTGAATGCGCGCGGCGTCACCTACGCGACGTTCTGCCAGGGGCCATACCAGGAGAGCGTCCGCTACCGCGAGTTCATGGGCTGGGAGATGCCGTGGTACTCAGCCCAGGACTCGCTCGATGCGCTGCTTGTCGGGCGCCAGGTCGGCAAATTCCATCTGGTGTGCTACCTGCGTGACGACGAGCGGGTGTTCGAGACCTACTGGACCAACGGGCGCGGGGCAGAAGCGCTGGACAACAGCTACAGGTTGCTCGACCTCACGGTGTACGGCCGCCAGGAGACCTGGGAGGACTCACCCGCCGGCTGGCCACGGTCCCCGGTGATGTCCCATCTCCGCACCAACGGACGTCCCACCGCCCAGTGGTCCCGCTTGCAAGCCGGCCGCTCGGACGACCTCGGCCCCGCAAGGCGCTGAGCGAATCTCGCCGTTGCGCGGCTGAGCCGCCCTCTCGGGAGCGCGATTCACCGGGGGGTCGGGAGCTATTTCGCCGATGACGTCGTGTGGGAAGCGCCCGGCACGCTGCCGACCGGCGGCGTCATCGATGGCCGCGACGCAGTCTTCGAGCAGTAGGGTGGAACGATGGGAAGGCAGGCAGGCGTCGTGCTTTACGTGCTCGCGCTGGTAGCCGTCGTGGTCGGCGTGGACGTCTTGTTCTTCAGGCATCGGTTCTTGGAGCGCCTGATGGTCAACGTCGGGATTGTCCTGGTGTTCGCGGCGTTCTATTTGAGGTTCCTGAAGCGAGCATGAGCGGGACGCCCCCGATGAACGCAGCCAACGACGACGCCGCTCGGAAAGGTCTTCGCGGGTGGTGGGCATCTCCCCCGCGACCCGGCATGCAACGCCTGATCAATCCATGGGCATACCGCCACCTCCGCGCCTTTGGCGTCACGCGCATTGCCGGTGGCTTTGTCGCGGCCACCGCGGGCGTCGTGTGCCTCTCCTACGCCGCCTACGGATGGGCAGCTTTCTTCCTGGTCGTTGGGGTGCTGAACCTCGCGGGTGGCTACTGGTACATCACCATCGCCCGCTCCGCACTTCCCCGAGCCTGAGCCTGGGCGCGGCGACCGCCGCGATTGATCTTCGAGCTTGCGGTGTCCGTCAACGCGGTTGCGGGGTCCGCTCGCGGTCGTAGGCGTCGAGGCACGGTGCGAGGTACCTGGCTGCGATCTTCGCGGGGGGAGACCAGGTGGGCGTGTCGCCGACCTCCGAGCTGAAGCCGTGCCCGCCGGTGATGTGCGCAGTGAGGTAGAGAGGCTTGCCGCCAGTCAAGAGCATGCCGTGGATAACGGGGTGAAACGGCTCGGGCGTGACCGGGGCTCCGGCGAGCGCCGCGATCGACAGGGCGACGGTGTCCGCCTGCTGGGAGGAGATCCCACCGTGCTTGATCGGGAAGTCGAGTGCGTCTCCGGCCGCGTAGATCGGCCCCACGTCGGGGACCTGCCCGTAGGGGTCCACGCGGATGAAGCCATGCTCCACGAGCGGGATGCCGCGAATCGAAGGCCCGTAGAGCTCAGGGAGCGCGATGACACGGTCGACCTGGATACGGCGGTCGCCCGGATTGATCACGACCTCCCCCGGGTGGGGGACCTCGGCATAGGCGGAGGGGATCGTCTGGATGTGCGCCCGCTCCAGCTGCTCGCTCACCGCGCCGCTCGCGGCCGCTCCGAAGATCGCCAGAGGCGAGTCCTCGGGCGTGACGATCGTCACGGCGAGCTCGACGTTCATGTCGTACGCGCGCGCGGCCGTCATCAGCGCGAGCTCGTAGATCGGCAGCTGCCACGGCATCCGCCCGGGCGCCACGAAGGCGAGGCTGTGCACGTAGCCGCCCTCAATGTCCCTGAGCAGTCCGCCGAACGTCTCGTCGAGGCGGCGATCGTCGATCGTCAGCGCGTGCTCGTAGCGCGGGTGAGCCTTGGCTCCGAGCGCCAGCACAAGCGCGTCATAGGCGAGCTGCTCGCCGGCCTCGGTGTGGACGATCTGTCCCGCGGGGTCGACCCAGGCCAGCGTGCCGCCAATCAGCGTGGCGCCCGCGTCGCCGACGATCTGCGCGAGCGGGTAGCGGCGGGCGGGTCCGTAGGCGAACGGCTCGCGGACAGCCAGCGGCCGATAGAAGAGCTCGGTGTTGGGAGCGATCACGCGCACCTCGGTGCGTTCGCCCGCGAGCTCGCCCAGAGCCAGCGCAGTCTCCAGGGCGGCGACTCCTCCCCCGGCGACGAGCACTCGGAGCTTCTCGGGATGCGACGTGTCGGTGGTCATGGGCTAGAGAGGTTACGGCCTGCGGGATGGCCTCGCAGCTTCCAGGAGGGCGGGATCGGTGCCTTCCCCCGGGTGGAGATCAAGGCGGTGATTGGCCTCGGCCGTCACGCGCCGCCCACCACGAACTGGTAAACCACTCTTCCCGAGCGAGCAGGAGGTTGACGAGCGTGTGCCTGGCCATCCCCGGACGAGTGGTAGAGGTTCTCGACGATGCCAACCGGCTTGCACTCATCGATGTAGCCGGCGTCAGACGCACAGTCAACGTCGGGTTGCTCGACGGCGACGACGGCGCGGGTGCGCTTGTTGGCCAGTGGGTGCTGATCCACGTGGGGTTCGCGCTCTCGAGGATCGACGAGCGGGAGGCGCTCGCAACGCTTGAGCTGCTGGGGCAGATGGGTGCCGACTACGACCAGGAGCTGCGCGACCTGGAGGCGAGCGCGATCGAATGACCGATCACGAGCCGGGGTGCATCACCTGCGCAGACACGGCGACGCGGATGCGCGTCCTGGAAGTGGACGAGCCGCGCGAGCTGGCCCTCTGTGTCGATGAGCGGGAGCGCCGCCACAGGGTCGACACCGGGATCGTGGGCGTCGTTGCGCCCGGTGAGGTGCTGCTCGTGCATGCGGGAGCGGCTCTGGTCCGGGAGCCGGCATGAAGTTCGTCGAGGAGTTCCGCGACGCCAGTCTTGGGCGCGCGCTCGCCGAGGAGATCCGCTCGCTCCTCGAGCCTGGGCGCACGTACAAGCTGATGGAGGTCTGCGGCGGCCACACGCACTCGATCTACCGCTACGGGATCGACGGCCTGCTGCCCGACGGCATCGA